>JASLDB010000211.1 GCA_030151665.1 Neisseriaceae bacterium | reverse complement strand
GCCTGCAAAACCAATCAATGCATTAGGCTCTGCAATCACCACATCACCCAAAAAGGCAAAACTGGCTGACACGCCACCAAAGCAAGGATTAACCAAGACAGAAATAAATGGCAACTGCTTATTAGACAACAAATGCAGTACAGCAGACGTTTTGGTCATTTGCATCAAAGAAGTTAAACCTTCTTGCATGCGAGCGCCACCTGACGTTGCTACACACACAAATGGGCAGTTTAAACGAGCAGCCTCTTTTACACCACGTACAAAGCGCTCACCCACCACTGAACCCATAGAGCCGCCAATGAATTTAAATTCAAAAGCCGCAACAACCAATGGCTTGCCTTCGCATGTACCTGACATGACCACAATGGCGTCATCTTCATCTGTCGCTTTACGAGCCGCACTTAAACGCTCGGTATATTTTCGGCTGTCACGGAATTTCAAAATATCAACCGGCTTGATGCTTTCACCAATTTCTTGTCGACCCGCGTCATCGAGCAACATGGCAATACGATCTCGAGCACCTAATGGCAAGTGATGTGAGCACTTCGGGCATACATGCATGTTTTGTTCTAAATCTGTGGCATACAATACCGCTGAACATGATGGACATTTTGCCCATAAGCCCTCAGGTACGCCAGATGCTTTTTTCTCAGGTGTACGTTTGATTTTCGGTGGTAAAATTTTATCCAGCCAACTCATGGCTTAAGCTCCTTGTTTTTGCTTTGGGCAATCTTAGCAAATTGCATCTTTGAATTCACGAATCAAGGGTACAACCACATCCACTTCTTGTCCTGGATGCTCTTCAATGGCTTGTACCAATCGACTGCCCACAATTACAGCATCGGCAACAGCGCCGATCTGTCTTGCACTGTCTTTGTCTTTAATGCCAAACCCAACACCAATCGGCAAGTCGGTAAATTGACGTAAAAGCTCGATTTTACTCGAAACTGCGTCAGTATCCAACTGTGCTGAACCTGTGACCCCTTTAAGCGATACATAGTAAATAAAGCCAGAAGCCATCTGGGCTATGGCTTTGATACGGTTTTCAGTGGTGGTTGGTGCGATTAAAAAAATGCAATCCAAATCATTTTTTTGCATCGCTTGCTGCAACGGTTTAATGGTTTCTATGGGTGAGTCCACGGTCAACACGCCATCGACTCCAGCTTGAGCTGCTTTTTTCGCAAACACATCATATCCCATTTTGTGTATGGGGTTTAAATAACCCATCAATACCACAGGCGTGTGTTGGTTGTGTTCTCGAAACTGCGCCACGACTTGCAACACATCATTCAAACTAATGCCATTAGCCAAAGCGCGTTCCGCAGCACGCTGAATCGTCGGCCCATCCGCCATGGGATCAGAAAATGGCACGCCCAATTCTAAAATATCTGCACCATTTTGCGCCATGTTTAACATCAAATTCAATGTGGTTTTGGTGTCAGGATCCCCAACCGTAATATAAGGAATCAACGCTTTTTTGCCATTTAGTTTAGCAAAACATTCTGCAATTTTACTCACAATAATCTCCTAGTATTACAATGTGATGCCAGCTAAAGTAGCCACAGTATTGATATCTTTGTCACCACGACCTGATAAATTCACCAAAATCACCTGATCCGGATTCATTTTGGGTGCTTCAGCCATGGCCCATGCCAAAGCGTGACTGCTTTCCAGTGCAGGAATAATGCCTTCTAAACGACATAACTCATGAAAAGCCTCTAAAGCAGCAGCATCATTGGCAGTCACATAATCCACACGCTTCAGATCATGCAAGTGTCCATGCTCAGGACCAATACCAGGATAATCCAAGCCAGCAGAAACCGAATGTGTTCCTTGTACTTGACCATTCTCATCTTGCATTAAATAGCCTCTAAAACCATGCAACACACCCAAAGGTGCACCAGAAGTAATCGGTGCTGCATGGTCTGGCGTTTCTACACCTTTACCACCTGCCTCAACGCCAACCAATCGCACACCAGCCTCTTTAATATAAGGATAGAACAAACCAATGGCATTGGAACCACCACCCACACACGCCACAGCAATGTCAGGTTGTCTGCCAATGGCTTCTTGCATTTGCACTTTTGCTTCGTCACCAATCACACACTGAAAATCTCGAACCATTTCAGGGTAAGGCAAGGGACCTGCGGCTGTTCCAATAATATAAAAAGTATCGTCTACGCGAGCCACCCATTCACGCATGGCTTCATTCATGGCATCTTTTAGGGTCTTTGAGCCTGATTCAACAGGCACAACATTCGCACCCAATAACTTCATGCGAAACACATTAGGGGCTTGACGTTGAATATCCTCAGCGCCCATAAAAACATCACACGTCATACCAAAACGAGCTGCCACTGTGGCAGAAGCCACACCATGTTGCCCAGCACCTGTCTCAGCAATCACCCTTTTTTTACCCATGCGCTTAGCCAACAAAGCTTGGCCAATGGTGTTATTAATTTTATGGGCACCACTGTGGTTTAAATCTTCACGCTTCAAGTAAATTTGCGCACCACCCAAGTGCTTGGACAAACGCTCAGCATGGTATACCGGGCTAGGACGGCCAACATAATGTTTTAAATCATGGTGAAATTCTGCCCAAAAAGCAGGGTCTTTCTTAGCATCTTCATATGCTGCTTTTAATTCAAGCAATGCAGGAATAAGGGTCTCAGAGGCAAACATGCCTCCATGTTGACCAAACCAGCCTTCTGAATCTGGGAAGTTATAATCCTGCATGCCTTGCTCCTTTGATAAATTTTTTCATTTTCTCTATGTCTTTCTGTCCTGCTTGTTGCTCCACACCACTGGAAACATCAACGGCCAAAGCCCCTGTGCTCTCAATGGCCTCTTTGATATTATGTGGCCCTAAACCACCTGAAAGTATCCATGGCATACGCCATCGCTCAGGCAAGGTTTGCCAATCAAAGGTTTTTCCGGTTCCACCAAACACCCCATCAACATGCGCGTCCAAAAGCAGCGCTCTGGCATCTGCAAATTGCAGCATCGCATTTTCAATGTCTTGTTGGTTTTTTACACGGATGGCCTTGATATACGGGCGATTGAACTGACGACAAAAATCAGGGCTTTCGTCACCATGAAACTGTAAAATATCAATAGAAGCCTGAGCCAAGGTATTCAATACATCCTCGGCACTGGCATTGACAAAAAGACCAACTGCGCTAACAAACATCGGCAATTGGGTAATAATGGCTTGGGCATCTTTTGCCTGAATACACCGAGGGCTGCCTTGAAAAAAAACAAAGCCCAACGCATCTGCACCCAATTGGGTAGCTGCATAGGCATCTTCATAATTGGTAATCCCACAAATTTTAACCCGAACCATTTTCTCTCTATTCCCTTGCTGACCGAATGCTTGATATATCTAAGACGCAGTTATTGTTTATTTTTTACCCCACAACCAATTGGGTATAGGCGTTGCTTTGACTTGATAATGCACTGGATAATCAACACCTGTCAAATACAAACCATCTGCCATGAAAGTAGGTGGAGCAATGGTACGATCACAAGCTTGAAAAATTCGCACAAACTCACTAACAGTTAAGCGACCACTTCCCACATAAACCAATGCACCAACTAGATTGCGAACCATATGATGCAAAAAGGCATTGGCTTCAAAATCGAAACAAATTAAACCGCTTTGCTCATAAACAGCCAAACGGGTCATCGTTTTAATAGGACTTTTTGCTTGGCATTCAGACGCTCTAAAACTGCTAAAATCATGCTCACCCAACAAGTGCTGGGCGGCTTCTTGCATCACTTCTATATTCAAGGGCCAAAATGACCAACCAACCTTACCTGCCAATAGCGCTGGGCGTATAGGATCATTGGCAAGAACATAACGATAGCGCCTTGAAAAAGCATCGAAGCGCGCACTAAATGTATCAGGCACCACTTGTGCAGAGACCACCACCATCTGTGGTGGTAAAAACGCATTAACACCTCGCACCCATGCTTCCAATGGGCGAGAACTTGTGGTGTCAAAATGCACCATTTGTGAAGTAGCATGAACCCCAGTATCTGTGCGACCTGCCACAATGGTTGCCACTTTGTGCTTGGCAATTTTAGCCAACGCCTCTTCTAAAGCCAATTGCAGTGTTTTCACCCCAAGAGCTTGCACTTGCCAGCCATGAAACGCAGAACCATCATAGGCGACAGTCAATAATATCCGCTGTTGTGTGAATATTGGATTCATATTGTCCATCTGACAAAGTCACTATTGTAACCACAAGTTAAAAAAACAAAAAGCCCAAGTTAACACTTGGGCTTTTTTCACCATTCACATTCAGGGTAGGTTATCCCAAACGCGACTGCAAAGCCTTGGCTTTATCCAAAATCTTGGCATCTTTGGCTTCATCAAGAATTTCAGACAATGCCTCT
>JASLDB010000123.1 GCA_030151665.1 Neisseriaceae bacterium | reverse complement strand
TTTTCTTGGGTAATTGTTCGATAACTTTCAACCACATTCTCATCAAAATGAATATTCAATTGGGTATTTTGGGCAACTTCTTGCCAAGAGTATTGCATTTGATCGTGCACCAAATAAGGAATCCGCGTGCTTTGATCTAACATACTCCCTTCTAGGTGCACAAAGCGATTTTGACCAACGTTGCTTAATTGTTTCGCCAAACCAAAAGGGTTAATATTGGGCCACGCTTGGCTATCCCAAACACTCAACTCAACACCTGTTTGCTTTTGTTTTGCAATAAGACTTTTTAATGCCTCAAAATTATCATAACCGACATTCCAATTTTCCTTAGGCAACCAAATCACCGTGTATTGATCCATCTTTTTCTTCGTTTGTGGCAGTTGTGCATAAGCCAAATCCAATGCAGATTGCTGGTCTAATACTGTATTGGGCTGTTTAACGGCATGGGTAATAGCATAACTTACCTTATCCCGATCCTGACCCAAAGTCAGCGGCAGTCGCACCACGGCACCATCACCATACGTCACAATGGCCATGCTATCATTTGCTTTCAAGCGATTCGCAAACTCACTCATCACTTGCTGATCTACGCCATATTGATTCGTCTCCTGCAAATCTACATAAACCAAAAACACCCAATGCTGATTTTCAACTTTTTTTGCATCATCTGCTTTTAACGATACGGTTAAAACTTTCGCCCCATCATGCCAAGGTGAATCCACTACCTCAGTAAAAACTTTAAATGGATGCTGTCCGAAGCGTTTGTCTGGAAACTGGTACGCAAAAGAATGGATGAAAGGTTTAACCCCAAAGTGGGCATCAAAAAGCACATCGACAGTCATCTGCTGATAAGCAATGGCATCCACACCATTTAAATTCACCTGACTAATGGCTTGTTTTTTGACCCATTGCCAAGATGCACTGTCTGCCATGTTCATGGTAGCACTGGGCATTAATTGCCTAAACATGGGTGCACTCCAGCCCGACTCCACTGCATTCACCACGGTACCATGCTTATCTTGGGTTTTAACACGATTAATATAATGGACACATATTGGCCACAACCACAACCAAAAAAGCAGCACAACAGGTAAAACCAAGCCCCAGAACCACGATGTTTTCTCTATTTTCGCCATTGCCCATCCAAAATAAATCCATTAAATCATCCAAGATACCTATAGCACTCAATACCAAGTCAATACCCAACACTGTTTTATCTTCAATAAATACCTATGCTAATTCATGTTTTCATCGCCAAACCGGCCAATTCAATCATTATTATTTTTTATAAATTTGTATTGCTGATAACGAAAGACTCTAGCGTTATCAACTTTTGGGATTGGCTCTGGAATTTTACGTTCATAACTGTCTGGAACACCTTTGTCTAAATAATATTGCCCTGTTAATTGAAGTTGGTCACCATACCGCTTTTGATAAAGCATATCCTCATCAATTTTCAAAGCATCTGTTGCAGGCTCAATAAAAATATATTCACCCTGATTATCATCTGCTGATATTGCTGCACCATTAATGACCTTAAAATTAGCGCAATCACATGCCCAACGAACAGGGTAAACATGAATGACTTCAGTTTTATGTGATAACTGCTTAGGCTGTTGTGAGCTTGTTAAATAAAAATACAAAACAATCAAAGTCATCACAGCCAGAAAAAGCATCACCAAGACGACTAGAGCCAGCCGCTTGATGATGATTAATGCTCGGTTTTGCCCCCAAAAAAGCATTATGACCCAAGCCTTTTGTGTTCCATGTTTGAATCACTTTTAAAAAATGTGCAGTCTTTAAGGTTGACTGACTGTTGGATATTGACTGGCCTTGCCCATTAGCGTAACAAACTCTCTGCGAATACCCCATGGATCACTGCCGACAGCGCCTTTGGCCAACATTTGGGCATCGGCATAATGCCATTTACCCAAGCGCTCCCCACCACGTAACAACTGACCAAAGCCAGCAACCGCAATGGCAAAGCGGGTTTCATTGTTGGCATTTAATAATGGTTTGCTGCCAATCGCAATGGGCCATGACATCAATGTACTCTTATCCACACCAACAGGTTTATAACGAACTTTTAAAAATGCATATTCATCTGTTTTGCCTGCTGGCATGGTTGGCTGTTGATAGCGAGAAACATCATTCCAGCCTTGCTTGCCCACCAAGGTAACTTCATACATCGCAGTGACCGTATGCCCCGCACCAATTTCACCAGCATCCACCTCGTCATTATTAAAATCTTCTTTTTGTAATAACCGATTTTCGTAACCAATCAGACGATACTCTTGCACCACTGCAGGATTAAACTCCACCTGAACTTTAACGTCACTGGCAACCGTTGCCAATGTAGATGTCAATTGTTGTTGCACCACTTTTCGAGCTTCTCGTTCAGAATCAATATAAGCATAATTACCATTGCCAGCATCGGCTAACTGTTCCATCATGTGCTCATTAATATTGCCTTCACCATAACCCAAGGTGGTTAGCGAAATACCTGTCTTGCGTTTATCGACAGCCAATTGTTTTAATGCATCAAAATCGGTAATGCCCACATTAAAGTCACCATCCGTTAACAAGAAAATACGATTAATGCCCTCTTGATCAAAATTCTTGCCTGCTTCTTGATACGCCATCTGGATGGCTTGTTCACCAGCCGTTGCACCGCCTGCACTTAGACCATTAATCACGCGTAAAATAGCTGATTTATTGCGGCCTGAAGTCGGTGGCAAGCGCATTTCTTCACCATTGGCATAGGTAATAATGGTAATGGTATCTTTAGCGCGCAATTGCTCAGTCAAAACCCGCAATGTGTCTTTAACCAAATTCATTTGACTACCCATTGAACCAGATACATCGACCAAAAATACCAAGTTGGCCTTAGGCAATTCACTCATGGCTTTGTCTTCGGCTTTCATGCCAATGGTGATGATTTTGGCATCTGCTTTCCAAGGAGAGTCGACCACTTCGGTAAACACTGAAAATGGTGCATTATCTTGTTTTTTATAAGCATACTCATAAGGAAAATAATTAATCATTTCTTCCACACGAACTGCATCTTTCGGTGGCAATGAACCTGAATTTAAAATACGGCGCACATTGCTATAACTGCCTGTGTCCACGTCAATACTAAAAGTAGAAACTGGGTCTTTCGCAACCGAAAAAATGGGATTGGTTTCAATGCTCCCATATTTTTCATCGGCAACATCATAGCCCTCGGTTACTGCTGGCGCTTCTGTTAAAGCGGCATCATTGACATATTCATAAGCTATTGAACTGGCTGCATTACCACCACTAGAACTGGCTGCATTACCACCACTAGAACTGCCATCAGAACACGCTGCCAATAGCCATACACTAACCAATAGCAACATACATGTCCGTTTTGGCACTAGCCTCATTGTTTGCCCTTTATCCATATTTATCCCATTGAAAAAATTTATAAATTATTTTTACACCAATCAATAATACTACAAAAGCATAAAAAAAATCACCCAATTGTGGGTGATTTTTGATTTAATGCTATCTAATCTTATTTTTTACTGCTGCTAATATTTTCGGCACTGTCAACTAACTCCAAAAATTCTTGTCTTATGCCTGTTTGGTCTTTACCCACTGCGCCTTTAGCCAATTTTTGGATATCATGATAAGTCCATTGGCCTAGATATTCACCACCACGTAATTTTTGACCAAATCCCGCCACGGCGATGGCAAAGCGGGTTTCATTGTTGGCATCGGTCAAAGACTTGCTGCCCACAGCCACAGGCCAGGTCATCAATGTACTTTTGTCTTTGCTAACCGGTTTGTAGCGAACTTTTAAAAAAGCGTATTCATTGGTTTTGCCTGTGCCCTCTGCTTTTTTCCGGTAGCGAGAAGCGTCATTCCAACCTTGTTTACCAACCAAAGTCATCTCATAAATGGCTGTTACAGTGTGCCCTGCGCCGATTTCACCCGCATCAACTTGATCGTTATTAAAATCTTCTTTTTTCAATAAACGGTTTTCATAGCCAATCAAACGATATTCTTGGACAACATCGGGATTAAACTCCATTTGAATTTTCACATCGCTTGCTACAGTTGCCAAGGTGGAAGTCAATTGCTGTTGCAATACTTTTCTGGCTTCACGCTCAGAATCAATATAAGCATAATTGCCATTGCCAGCATCTGCCAATTGTTCCATCAATCGCTCATTGTAATTACCCACACCATAGCCCAATGTGGTCAATGACACACCCGCTTTTCGTTTTTCTGCCACCATGTCTTTTAAGGCATCAAAACTTGTCACCCCCACGTTAAAATCGCCATCGGTTGCCAAGAAAATGCGGTTAATGCCGCCTTTAACAAACGATTTTTGCGCTTCTTTATAAGCCATTTGAATGGCGCTTTCACCTGCTGTACCGCCACCAGCTTCTAAACTGTCAATGGCGGCCATAATATTTTTTTTGTTGGCACCTGAAGTGGGTGGTAATACCAATTTTTCACCATTGGCATAACTAATAATGGTGACTTTGTCTTCTGCTCGCAATTGGCGGGTTAAAATTTTCAGGGTTTGTTTGGCCAAATCTAAACGCAATGGGCCACTCATCGAGCCAGATACATCAACCAAGAACACCAAATTGGCAGTAGGCAAATCACGCATTGCCTTGTCTTGTGCCTTGATACCAATGGTCAACAATTTGGCATCTTTTTTCCATGGTGAATCGACTACCTCAGTAAACACAGAAAATGGTGCATTGCTGTCTTTTTCGTAAGCATAGTCGTAAGGGAAGTAATTAATCATCTCTTCCACTCGCACAGCATCGGTTTGCGGCAATTGACCTGCATTCAAGATACGGCGCACATTGCTATAGCTGCCTGTATCCACATCAATACTGAATGTTGAAACGGGTTCGGCACTAACAACTTTAACAGGATTGGTATCAACCTTGCCATATTTCTCATTGTTTTGCTTGTCGTATGATGAATAAGTTGTACTTTCAATAGAGCCAGTACGATATTGTAATGAACTAGAAAAGCCATCTAATTCTGGTCCACTGTATCTAATATGCTGACCACTTTCCCTTGATTTTTTATCATTACTAACAATTTTGGCATTTTCACGGGCAAGAGGTGTTGTCGGGGCACGAGTTTCGACAGAAAGTACCGTAGGCTCTACAAGCGATACTTTTTCTTGGCTGGCACAAGCTGCCAACAATGAAGCCATTAAGATACCAAGACTGCTTTGAATGATTCTTTGCTTCTTCTGCATAATCCATCCTTTGTATGAATCAATTTGACATTCTATTCTAATGTGATAATTTCAAAAAAATCAATATTTTCAACTAATAAGAAAATAAATAACAATCCAATCATTGAAAGCAACACCTTAATCTTGGCTTATGCTTCATTAATCAGCACGCCCTAACTGTAAATTGGACACTCGTAATTGGCCATTTTCTAACACCACATCAATTGACATGGCTTCATGGTCTTCGAATTTTTCAGCATTTTTTTGAAATGTCCCATCAAAAATCAGGTAAACCCAAGCCACTTGTTCTGCCTCATCAGCGGTTTTTTCAAGCCGGGAATCTTCTGGGTTAAAGACCATATTGACAATGCCTTGTGCCTGTATCCATGCTTGAATTTCTTGGACAAAAACTTGTTCGGTTTTTTCTTTTTGATAAGCTACTGAGGTTAATTCATATGCACCATGGTAATTTTGATTGCCAATGTGATTGGCAAACACTGTTGCCACGTTTTGAATCTGTGTTTCTGTCACAGCAGTGTTTTTTTCTTTTTCGGTAGAACAAGCCACCAAGCTTAAAAACAAGACTATCATCCACAACCAAGATCGCTTTTTCATTGATTGCTCCTTCTTTCTTATCGCATTAATTAACTTATTTTATATGAATTTATCATACAGTCAAATGCAAAAAAACTGCCAATAACAGGCAGTTTTTTATTTTATCAATAACTTACCATTGATAATTCATATTCAACAACACTTTTCTGGCTTTACCAAACCAACAAGCACCCGTGTTGGCACAGCTACTCACATAGCGCTTATTGCTTAGATTTTGGATGTTAAGTTGCAACTTTGCGCCTTTTAATCGGCTGTCTAAACGCTGTAAATCATAAGCAACACTGGCATCCCACAAACCATAGCTAGGAATTTTGACATCATTATACTGTGCAGTATTGTAATTCATGGTCGTACTACCAAAATAACGATAACCCAAACCCAAAGCCACACCGTTCAAAATGCCTTCTTCAAACGCATAATGTGTCCACAATGATGCTTGATGGTGTGGTACGCCCCACATTCTTCTCCCTTCATATTCGGGCTTTTGGTCTTTGACCAGTTTTTGATCAAGGTAAGTATAATTAGCTATATAAGACCAATTTGGCATTATTTTTCCCTGTATTTCCACTTCAAAGCCCGTGTTTTTAACTTTACCTGCATTTTCATAAATGGCCTCACCATTGTCACCCTTGCCATTGCCTTGGGCGAAATCCCGCTGATCAATATTAAAGTAAGCCAGATTCAATTGGTGCTGATCCAAAATATTGATTTTGCTACCCATCTCCCACTGTGCCGCATGAGTGGGTTTGATGTTTTGACCTTTTTGATCATACTTACCCACATTGGGTGTGTAAGAGGTACTGTAGCTGATATAAGGTGAGATGCCATTGGCAAACTGGTACATGCTGCCCACATTCCATGTTAACGCGTGGTCTTTGTCACTGTATAAACGTTTGCCCGCTTTTAAATCATCTTGCCACATCGTGAATTTGTCCAAACGCGCACCAGCATAATTCACCCAATTTCCCCATCGCCATTGGTTTTGCGTATAAAGCCCCCACTGCTTCACTTGGCTTTCTACGTTTCTTGCCAACGTGCGATCAATGGGTCGAACATGGATATCATAAAATTCATCAAATGGCTTTTCAATGGGACCATCTGCCAAGGTAAAATTGTGAGTGGACGAACCATTTTTCGTTTGGCGATAGTCCAAGCCAAAAGCAGCTTTGTACTCACTATTGCCCCAAGCATGATCAACTTCAAGGTATTGATCCACACCCCATTCACTGGTTGTGGTGAGGTTTTCAGTGGGTCGAAAAGTGTAAAGCGGGACTTTATAAGTATTGAACACCACTGTTTTCAGAAAATCACTGCTTTTTTTGAAGCGTGTTTTTTGGTGCAAACTGATGCTGTCATTGATTTGATAAGCCAACTCTGAACCCACAAACCATTGCTTATTGTGTGCATCGTAAAAATCCTTGTCACCAATGAATTTTCGCCGATCCAAATACCGACCTTGATTGGGCACTGCCACCCCATCATAAGGCATAAAAATACTGGCGCCAGATTTAGGTTGTTGATGATAAAGGGCATCAACTGACCAAGTTAATTTGTCATTCACTCGCCACACAAACGATGGTGCTAAACCCACGCCTTCTTGGGTGGAATGGTCTTGAAATTTATTGTGGTACAAACTGGATACCAAGCGATAATCTAAATTATCGTTTAGCACCCGATCAATATCCAAATTAGCACCCACTCCGCCATAGCTATCCAGTTGCATTTCTATTTGTTGGGCATTGTTGCCAGTCGGTTTTTTCAGGTTAATATTCACCAAACCACCTGGGTTGCTCTGACCATACTGTACCGCTGCTGGGCCTTTAATCACTTCCACACTGTCAACAAAAAATGGGTTGTATTCGAGCATAGCAGAATCGCTCATGCCATTAACGTAGACATTGTTCGTGCCACCCGCGCCTTGTTTATAACTAATGCCACGCACCGCCACTTCGAGCCGATTATTTTCCCCACGGTAATTGCCCACCACGCCACTGGTGTAATTCAAACTGTCTGCAATATTATTCGGCAATTGTTCTTTGATTTGCTTTTGCCCAATGGTATTAATGGTCTGGCTCAAGTCATTTTTGTTACTGCGAAATTTACTGGTTGCTTGGCTAGTGCCTTTGCCATAAACATAGTGATTCGCCTGCCCAATCACTTCTACCTCACCCAAATCCACGGTTCTTCTGCTGCATAAGCCATTCCCACCAAAGTGTAAGCCACAACGCTAGCCAAAACATGGCGTTTAAACATGATATCCCTTTAAATTTATATTGATAATCGTTATCATTATTGTATTTTTAAAGCCCAATTCTTTTTTAGCCAAAAAACAATTATTTTTAGGATTTTGAATGCGTTCGCTAGCCAAGCCCCAAGAAACTATGTCTTGGCCCTGTTTTAAAACATGGGTTCAACACCAACAAAGCCAATTGTGGATTATGCAATTGCCCAGTGGCATTGAACTCAAATACGAACAAAGCCACACCCAAACACCTCGCATTGTGCCTTATGCTTTGCGCCAAAAGTGTTTGCGCATTGTCATTCCCTTGTCAGGTGTTTTTCATTTAACGCTCAATCAGCAAACATTTGTCTTTCAAAAAAATGTCCAAAACCCTTGTGCCTATATCTTGCCCATTAACCAAGATTGCACTGGGCAAAAAGTATATTTAACAAGGGAAACCGTTGAAGAATTGGTGCTTTTCATTCCTTACCACTGGTTAGAACAATTGTTTGTAGGACAAGAGCACAGCACCATGGCGCGCTTAACCATGCATTTACAGATTTTGCCCATTGCTTTAGATCACTTGGTTATGGAACACATCGAATCGCTTTTGTCTTGTGACGAAACCCACCCACTTTTATTGCGTTTGGCTTTAGAAAGAAAAGTCATGCACATTTTGGAAGCCATTTTCCAACAATTGCCTAGTCTGCCTACCACCAAACACATGAGTGAAGAGCAGCATTTGATTCAAAAAATTATCTGGCTAATTGAGCACGAAGAACACGACACGTCGCACTGGAACATCAAAGCCTTGGCAAAAGCCTGCCACATCAATCCAACCAGTTTGCAAAAGGTTTTCAAAAATCACATGAAATGCAGTATTGGGCAATACATTCGCGAGCAACGCTTACTACGCGCCCGCCAAGCCTTATTGCAAGGCAAAAGCGTGACCGATGCTGCCTTAATTGCCCATTACCAACACATTGAAAGTTTTAGCCATGCCTTTTTACAAATGTTTCATTGCAATCCCAAAACATTTAAGCAAAGTGCAACAAAAAAGCTGCCAAATCTTTAGCAGCTTTTTTTAAACCCTTTTCTACACAAAACGCACCGAACAAGAGCCAATACCACCAATACTCACTTGCATAAAATCCCCTGCCTGTACTGGCTCTAATGGCACCAAAGCACCCGATAAAATCACCTCGCCCGCTTTCAGTGGTATACCAAATTGCCCTAACATATTGGCTAACCATGCCACACAATTAATAGGGGAATCCAATGCCGCTGCACCAGCTCCTGTGCTAATCACTTGGCCATTTTTTTCCACAACCATGCCACAAGTTCTTAAGTCAATTTTTCGTGGGCTAATCGCTGTGTCCCCCAAGATAAAAGCACCACTGGATGCATTATCTGCCACTGTGTCTTGAATCTTAATGCGCCAATCATCAATTCTTGAATCCACGACTTCAAAGCAAGGCATCACACAATCGGTGGCGGCTAAAACATCTACCACAGTAATACCTGGACCCAATAAATCTTTTTTTAGAATAAATGCAATTTCACCTTCAGCTTTGGGTAAAATCATCTTATTGCTAATCACCATGTCTTGCCCTTGGCTATGCGCCATGGCATCGGTTAAGTATCCAAAATCAGGTTGATTGACTTTCAACATACTTTGCACAGCATGAGAGGTTAAACCAATCTTTTTACCAATTACCTTTTCACCAGCAGCCAAGCGTTGTTCCAGATACACCAAAGAAATCGCATAAGCATTTTCAATACTCATGTCAGGGTATTGCTCAGTTAAAGGAGCAATGCTTTGGCGATTCACCATGGCTTGGTAAAGGTTTTTTCCCAAGCGTTCAATCAATTGCTTATCCATATTCTCACCTTCAATCACTTATAATTTAATACAGATGTTTTTCAATTCGGTGTAGAACTCCAGACCATGCACACCACCCTCACGCCCAATACCCGATTGTTTGGCGCCACCAAATGCAGTGCGTAAATCGCGCAAGAACCAACTGTTAATCCAAACAATGCCTGCTTCCATTTGCTCAGCCACTCGCATGGCTTGGCTCGTGTTTTCTGTCCAAATGGTGGCCGATAGACCATAGCGGGTATTGTTTGCCAATGCCACTACTTCATCTTCATGATCAAATGGGCGAATGTGGCAGCATGGGCCAAAAATTTCTTCGTTAACCACGCGAGCATCATCAGCTAAACCCGTCCAAATGGTCGGCTCTATCCATGCACCATCGTTTAAATCTGCACCCATGTCTGGTACACCGCCACCAATTTCCACCGTTGCGCCTTCTTCTACCGCCAAACGGTAATAAGACAAAACTTTGTCACGGTGCTCATGGCTCACCAATGGGCCAAAATTGGCGTTGTCATCTTCTGGGCGACCCAGTTTGAGTTTGGCCACTTCTTCTTTCATTCGTGCCAAAAATGCGTCAAAAATCGGACGCTCAACATAAATGCGCTCCGTACCCAAACACACTTGACCACAGTTCACAAAGGCTGAGCGCATGGTGCCTTCAACAGCTTTTTCCAAATCACAATCAGCAAAGACAATGCCTGGATTTTTACCACCACATTCCAAAGAAATATTGCGCAAACCCACACTGGCTGCACGCATGATGATTTCGCCTGTTCGTGTCTCACCAGTAAAAGTAATGGCATCAATTTCAGGGTGTTCTGTTAAAAAAGCGCCCGCAGAATCAGGGCCAAAACCATGTACCACGTTAAAAACGCCAGCCGGCACCCCACATTCATTCATGACTTCACCCAATAGCGTGGTGGTTGCTGGGGTTTCTTCTGAGGGTTTTACCACCACCGTATTACCACATGCCAACGCAGGACCAACCTTCCAAGTCATCAATAACAAGGGTAAATTCCAAGGCGAAATGACTGCAATCACGCCTTTGGGTGTACGGTGTCCCATGTTCATCGCACCCAATCCATCGGGAGTATCCAATTTAAAAGCTTCTGTGGGATGATTGGCCAAGGTTTCAGAAAAAGCACTGAAATTGGCTGCACCACGGGGGATATCAATATGGCTTGCCATTTTTTTGGGCTTACCTGTATCCAAACATTCGGCGTCTAAAAATTCATCAAAACGCTCATTGATTCTTGCTGCTACTTTATTCAATAGTGCAATACGTTCTGCTTGGGTGTATTTTCCCCATGGTCCTTTTAATGCTGCTTTTGCTGCTTTAACCGCAGCATCCACTTCTGTTTTACCTGCTTCATGCACCCAACCGATTAAACTATTGTCCACAGGGCTGCGGTTTTCAAATTTTTGGGTGGTGGCCACATATTGGCCATTGATAAAGTTCTTAAATTCTTTCATGCTAACCTCGCTAAGATTGGTATTCAGTACTGGCTGGTCTGATGATGTTATTTTGTCACCACACCAAGCAGTTACATCCTTATGGGCTGTATCGTTTTATTCTGTTTTTTTATTTTTCTAATGCTGTACTTTTTGTTTTTTAGGTTAACACTGTCAAAAAACGCTCATTAAGCACACGGTCATGGTAAAAAATGGCTTTGCCCAATTTATCAGCATCCCATGTCACAGGTGGCGCATCTGGATAGTGGTAATCACCACCAGCAAAAACTTCATTGCGATTGCCTGATGGGTCAAAGAAGTAAATGGTTTGTCCATGGGTTAAGCCATGACGGGTTGGGCCCAAATCCAATGACGTATCAGTCATCGAAATCAAGTCCGCCGCCATTAATACGTCTTGCCAAGTGTCTAAATAAAATGAAATATGGTGCAATTTGTTTTTTTCACTGTGTTTAATGAATGCCACATCGTGTGCTTTCATGGATAAAGTCAAAAATTGCGCCACGCGATTGCCTTCTGGATCAATCACTTGCTCTGCCAATGAAAAACCTAAGACTTGGGTTAATAAGTCATAAGTAGCATCCAAATCATCGCCATACAATAAACAATGGTCAAACCGATTGGCACGCATGCCAGTCAAATCTCTTGGCCATGCTTCTGGATTATGATGACCCACACCATATCGACCAGTTTGTTCTTTGGTGGCAAATAACTCAAAAACATGACCTGTTGGAATAACAAAACGAACACGGCGACCACAGCCTTTTAATTCATCGGCAGGAATATCTTCAACATCGCAACCATAATCTATTAAGTCTTGGCGCAATTTATCCAGTGTCGCTTCATCCAATACTTTAAAGCCCATCAAATCCATGCCCGCACTATCCGCTTCACGCAAAACAATGGAATATTTGTCTGTTTCTGTCCATGCTTTTAAATACACACGGCCTTGCTCATCACGATCCATTTCAATCAAACCCATTAAATCGCAATAGTGTTGTAAAGATTCTTTCATGTCTAAAACACGAAGTTGTACATGTCCGGGTCGCAATACGCCTTTTAACATTTTGTTTCTCCTTGTTGCTCTATTGAAGAGCTTATTCAGTAGACAGTTTTTATTTTTAATACTGTTTTGTTTGTAATGGTGGTTTAAGCCACTGCCAATAATTTCACCAAATGGCTTTCTTGTTTCGGTGTGGCCAAGGCAATTTTCATATCACTTGTCGGGTAAACGCGGCATGCCAAAACCACGCCACGCGCCAAATCATCTTCACCAATGTGGGCTTTACTCATGACTTT
>JASLDB010000065.1 GCA_030151665.1 Neisseriaceae bacterium | reverse complement strand
CGCGGCATGCCAAAACCACGCCACGCGCCAAATCATCTTCACCAATGTGGGCTTTACTCATGACTTTATGCTGAAAATCACCTTGTAAAATCGCCACCTTGCAATAACCACAACCACCGCCACGACAGCCACACGGAATGGGTTTTTGCCCACACTGCTCAGCGGCAGCCAATAGGCTTTGTCCCGCTTGAACAACAAACTGCTGTAGACTGTCATCGCTCATTTTTATTTGAATAATGTGTTGCATCGCGTCTCTCCTTTTAGAAGTGATGCACAAGTATTCTTTGGCTAATTTAACGCCCCAATGCTTTGGCGCTTTTGCCACCAATACCAAAATGCTCTTTTGGCAATTCATTGATTAACACGCGAACCGATTCACGTGGTGCATCAATCGCTCGAACCAAAGCCTCTGTAATTTCATGAATCACCGCTTCTTTTTGCTCTGCTGTTCTACCTTGCATCATGTTCACTTGTACGATTGGCATTTTGTTTTCCTTTGTTGATTTTCAATATTTGTTTGATTGAGGGTAAAAATGGTGATTGACACTTTGTGGATCACTCGTCTTGCGCTCTCATTGGCCCAAAGCAAGCGACTTCACCCACAAAGCACCAAAGCTTATTTAATCAAAGCGACCACTGATGCTGCCCAAACCATTAAAATGCACCACAAATGAATCACCTGGATTCACTGTCACCGCAGCCGTAATGGCACCAATCATGATAAAACTACCAGCAGGAATGTACTCACCCCGCTCTGCCAACATATTAGCCAACATTGCTACCGATGCTGCCGGGTGACCCAATACCGCAGCACCTGCTCCTGTTTGCACCACTTTGCCATTGATTTCCATCACCACACCCAAGGTTTTCAAATCCAAATCCTCAGGTTTTGCCATACGCCCACCTGTCATAAAGCGGCTTGACGAAGAGTTGTCAGCAATCACACTTTTTAAATCAAATTTAAAATCGCGGTAACGTGAATCAATCACTTCAATGGCTGGCACAATAAAATCAGTCGCTCGCAAAACATCACCAATGTGGCAAGGACCGCGCAAATCTTCTTTGGTGACAAACGCCAATTCAGCTTCAATTTTGGGGTGAATCAATTCGCTGTGTTGAATGCTCGCGCCTTCAGGTACACTGAAGTAATCTGCTAAAAAACCATAACAAGGGTGCTCTACGCCCATTTGGCTCATTTTGGCCCATGAGGTTAAGCCCATTTTCATGCCAACAATTTTGTGACCACGCTCTTCTTTTCGACGACGAATCTCCCACTGAATATCAAATGCATCTTCATAATCCATTTGTGGGTATTCATCGGTAATTTTCACCACATCATGTGCTTTTAATTCGGCGTTTTCCAAATGTTCGGCCAGTTTTTCAATCTCTTGACGGCTCAATTGGCTCATGTTTTGCTCCTTTTCACTTCATTAATCTGTATGCGTTTTTTCGCTATTGATTAGCGGCTTTTACTCATGGTCAAAGCCAAATCTTCAATCATGTCTTCTTGCCCACCCACCGTGCCACGACGACCTAGCTCTACCAAAATATCGCGTGCTGGCACGCCGTATTTTTGTTGTGCACGTTGAGCAAACAATAAGAAAGACGAATACACCCCCGCATAACCCAAGGTCAATGCATCTCGGTCAACACGAATGGGTTTATCCATCATTGGCACCACCAAATCCTCAGCCACATCCATGATTTGGTACAAATCAATGCCTGTTTGCGCACCCATTCTTTGCAATACCGCCACCAAAATTTCCAATGGTGTATTACCAGCACCTGCCCCCAAACCCGCCACAGAACCATCAATGCGATTGGCCCCTGCTTCAATAGCCGCCAGTGAGTTGGCAATGCCCATGCCCAAATTATGATGACCATGAAAGCCCAATTCAGTATTCTTATCCAAGGCATCTCTTAGCGCAGATAACTTTAAACTCACCTCATCTGGCAACATATAACCTGCTGAATCGGTGCAATAAATACAATTAGCCCCGTAGCTTTGCATCAATTTGGCTTGGGCGATTAAGGTATCTACATCGGCCATGTGTGCCATCATTAAAAAACCCACTGTGTCCAAACCCAATTTGGCTGACATCCCAATGTGCTGTTCTGATACATCGGCCTCGGTGCAATGTGTTGCCACTCGTATTGTGGATACACCACAATCTTTAGCCATTTTCAAATCATCAACTGTGCCAATACCTGGTAACAACAATGCCGAAACCTTGGCTTGGGTCATCAATGGCACCACCGTTTTTAAATACATTTCATCACTGTGTGCAGGAAAACCATAATTCACCGATGTACCACCCAAACCATCACCATGGGTGATTTCAATCAAAGGCATACCTGCCTTATCCAAACCAGTGGCCACGGCTACCATCTCGTCAAGACTGATTTGATGGCGTTTGGCATGCATGCCATCGCGTAAACTCATGTCATGTAAAGTGACTTTTTTATCTTGTAAATTCATCTTCGTTTCCCCTTAACGCTTTGGTAATTCAATATTGCCAGCAGCCACTTCTTCAGCAAACATTTCAGCGGTGCGTAAGCCTGCTGCTGTCATGATGTCTAGATTGCCAGCGTATGTGGGCAAGAAGTCTCCCAAACCCTCAACTTCCATAAACATCGACACACGGTTGCCATCAAACACAGGACCATTGACCAATTTGTAACCAGGTACATATTGCTGAACTTCTTTCACCATTTCGTGTACCGATGCTGTGATTTTGTCTTGATCAGGCTCACCTTCGGTTAAGCAATGCACAGTATCGCGCATCATCAATGGTGGCTCTGCGGGGTTAATGATGATGATGGCCTTGCCCTTTTTAGCCCCACCCACACTTTCAACCGCACGGGCTGTGGTTCGGGTGAATTCATCAATGTTTTGACGCGTACCAGGACCCACTGATTTACTCGCCACAGTAGCGACAATTTCACCATAAGCCACTTCTTGTACACGAGACACAGCAGCCACCATGGGAATGGTCGCTTGACCACCACATGTCACCATGTTCACGTTCATTTCAAGGCTTGATGCATGTTTTTTAAGGTTCACAGGTGGTACGCAAAATGGTCCAATCGCCGCTGGCGTCAAATCAATCATGATGACACCCAATTCATTGAGTTTTCGAGAGTTTTCAGCATGAACATAAGCCGAAGTGGCATCAAAAGCAATGCGAATATCATCGGCTTTAATGTGTTCTAACAAGCCATCTACGCCACTATCACAAGTTTTAATGCCCATTTGTCGTGCACGTTCCAAACCCGATGATGCAGGATCAATACCCACCATCCACACAGGTTCTATCCAATTTGATCGTTGCATCTTCATCAGCAAGTCTGTGCCGATATTGCCTGGGCCAATAATGGCTGCTTTGAGTTTCTTCAT
>JASLDB010000026.1 GCA_030151665.1 Neisseriaceae bacterium | reverse complement strand
ATTCGACCTCTTGTGGTGCCACTTGGACATTGTCTGATGACAACCAAGCATTGATCCAAGGAATAGGATTTTGTGTACTGCCTTCAAATGCTGGTTTTAAACCCACTGCATTCATGCGCAAGTTGGTAATGTATTCAACATATTGACCCAAAATGTCTTTGTTTAAACCAATCATGGAGCCATCTTTAAATAAATAAGCTGCCCATTCTTTTTCTTGCAATGCCGCTTCTTTGAAGATAGTAAAGCATTCTTCTTCGCACTCAATGGCGATTTCTGCCATTTCAGGATCATCTTGGCCATTGCGCAAAATATTAATCATGTGTTGCGTACCAGTTAAATGCAAAGCTTCATCGCGGGCAATTAATTTAATAATCTTGGCATTGCCTTCCATTAATTCACGCTCGGCAAAGGCAAATGAACAAGCAAAACTCACATAAAAGCGAATGGCTTCTAAGATGTTGACGCTCATGAGGCAAAGGTACAATTGTTTTTTCAAGCCACGTTTGTTGATGCGAATTTGTCGACCATCAATGTTGTGTACACCTTCGCCATGCAGATTGTAGTATTGCGTCATCAAAATCAAGTCATCGTAATAACGTGAAATGTCATTGGCGCGTTTGATGATTTCATCATCATCCACAATGCTGTCGAAAATGGTCGCAGGGTCATTCACAATATTGCGGATAATGTGAGTGTATGAGCGAGAATGGATGGTTTCTGAAAAAGACCATGTTTCAATCCATGTTTCCAGCTCAGGAATAGATACCACAGGTAGTAAAGCAACATTGGGGCTGCGGCCTTGGATAGAATCCAATAGCGTTTGGTATTTTAGATTGGAGATGAAAATGTGTTTTTCATGGTCAGGCAGATTGGCATAGTCGCTGCGATCTTGTGAAACATCCACTTCTTCTGGGCGCCAGAAAAAAGACAATTGTTTTTCAATGAGTTTTTCAAAAATTTCGTATTTTTGCTGGTCATAACGCGCGATGTTAACCGATTGGCCAAAAAACATGGGTTCCAATAGTTGGTTATTATTGGTTTGAGAAAATGTGCTGTACTTCATGGTGGTGTTACCTTTTTTTAAAATTCTGTGGCCTAAAATATTGCTGAGAAAAAGCTGCTGTAAACAGCAGCTTTTGGGCGGGTGTATTAAATTTTACAAGCGCCGCCAGCACAACCATCATCTTGCAAATCAGATTGCATGTCATCTGCACCATCGCGGGTGTTATGGTAGTACAAGGTTTTCAAACCATATTTGTAGGCACTCAACAAGTCTTTTAATAGTTGGGTCATGGGAACACGGCCGCCATCAAAGCGTTGAGGGTCATAATTGGTGTTAGCAGAAATGGCTTGGTCAACGAATTTTTGCATAATACCAACCAATTTAATGTAGCCATCGTTATTGGGCATCTTCCACAATAATTCATACTGGTCTTTTAAGCGACCATATTCTGGTACCACTTGTTTTAAAATACCATCTTTGGATTGTTTAATGGAAACCAAGCCACGAGGAGGCTCAATACCATTGGTGGCATTGGAAATTTGGCTTGAGGTTTCTGATGGCATTAAAGCAGACAAGGTTGAGTTACGTAAGCCATGTTCTTGAATGCTGGCACGCAAAGCTTCCCAGTCTAAATGCAAAGGCTCATTGCATATTTTGTCCAAATCACGTTTGTAGGTATCAATGGGCAAGATACCTTGTGCATATGTGGTTTCATTGAATGCTTGGCAAGTGCCAAATTCTTTGGCCAATTGGTTAGATGCTTTCAATAAGTAGTATTGAATGGCTTCAAAAGTTTGGTGTGTTAGTGCCAATGCTGAGTCATCGGAATAACGCACACCATTTTTGGCTAAGTAATAAGCATAGTTAATCACACCCACGCCCAAAGTTCGGCGTTTGTCAGTGGCAATTTTCGCTGCTTTAATGGGGTAATCTTGGTAGTCAAGTAATGAATCTAGGGCACGAACGATTAAATCTGCCAATTCTTCTACTTCACTTAGGTCTTGAATGGCACCCAAGTTAAATGCTGACAAAGTACACAAGGCAATTTCACCTTCTTCATCATTGATGTCGTTCAGTGGTTTGGTTGGCAAAGCGATTTCTAAGCACAAATTGGATTGGCGAATCGGCGCCACACTGGCATCAAATGGGCTGTGTGTATTGCAATGGTCAACATTTTGAATGTAAATACGGCCTGTGCTGGCACGCTCTTGCATCAATAATGAGAATAGCTCAATGGCTGGAATAGAGCGCTGACGAATGTTTTTGTCTTGCTCATACATGGCATAAAGGCGTTCAAATTCATCTTGGTCAGCAAAAAATGCTTCATATAAACCTGGCACATCCGATGGTGAGAACAAAGTAATGTTTTGGTTTTTAATCAAACGTTGGTATAGGGCGCGGTTAATTTGCACACCATAGTCCATATGACGAACACGGTTTTCTTCGACACCACGATTGTTTTTCAATACCAATAGTGATTCCACTTCCAAGTGCCACAGTGGGTAGAATAATGTGGCTGCACCACCGCGAACACCACCTTGTGAGCATGATTTAACAGCCGTTTGAAAGTGTTTATAAAATGGAATACAGCCTGTGTGTTGTGCTTCACCATTGCGAATTTCACTGCCTAAAGCACGAATACGACCAGCGTTAATACCAATCCCAGCTCGTTGAGATACATAACGCACAATGGCACTGGCCGTGGCATTAATGGAATCCAAGCTGTCATCACACTCAATTAAAACACATGAGCTAAATTGGCGTGAAGGGGTACGAACACCTGCCATAATGGGTGTTGGCAAAGAAATTTTAAAGGTCGAGATGGCATCATAGAATTTTTTAACATAGCCCAAGCGTGTGTCTTTGGGGTAGTTGGCGAATAAGCACATGGCAACCAAGGCATATAAATACTGAGGACTTTCAAAAATGCGTTTGGTAACGCGGTTTTGCACCAAGTATTTGCCTTCTAGCTGCTTAACAGCGGCATAAGAAAAATCCATGTCACGAGCATGATCAATATAGTCATTCATCTCGTTAAATTCAGCTTCATTGTAATCGGCAATGATGTGCTGATCGTATTTGCCAGCTTCAGTCAGTTTTTTAACATGGGCAAAAAAATGAGGGGGTTCAAATTCACCATAGGCAATTTTGCGCAAATGAAAAATATTTAGGCGCGCTGCTAGAAATTGATAATCAGGGGTTTCTTCTGAAATCAAATCGGCAGCAGCTTTAATAATGGTTTCATGAATATCTTCAGTGCGAATGCCATTGTAAAATTGAATTTGCGAACGCAACTCAACCAATGAAACAGAGACATTGTCTAAGCCTTCAGCGGCCCAAGCAATCACGCGGTGGATTTTATTTAAGTCTATCGGCTCATGGCGGCCATCACGTTTTGTCACTTTAATTTGTTGCGTTGATGTTGTCATTGAAGTTCAGCCCCCTGAGCCTAAAGAGTAAATAAAAATGTCCATGTATAGTGTTTGTACCTGCAATTATAATACTATATACAGTATTTTTTGAGATATTGTTCACTAGATATGGCATTATAGTCCTTAAAAATTTTTATCGCTAGGACTTGCTTTGTTGCTTGAATTTTGCATCCTGCTTGTTTTGCTGGTGAGAGTATTATATAAACAGGTACTTAAGATTTTTGTGACCAGAAAATAATTTTTTTATTTTTATTTGGTGTGTTACATATGCATCAAACATAATAATGGAGGCCGAAATGAAACCATCTTTCATCATTTCCAGTACAGAATTTCACAATGAGCAGATTCTGCCAGAAAATTTTCAAGCAGATCACGTTGATGCTGCCTCACCGCATTTACAGTGGCAACATGTGCCAGAAGGAACCAAAGGTTTTGCCATTGCCATGCATGATCCTGATGCACCAACCGGAGGAGCGGGGTGGTGGCACTGGATGGTGATTAATTTACCAGCAACCCTGACTGAATTACCACATAATGCAGGGCAACTAGGCGATGCCTTATTACCACAAGGTGCACGACAATTGCGTAATGACAGTGGTGATTATGCTTATGGTGGTTGTATGCCACCCATGGGTGATGCACCACACCGTTATCACTTTACTGTTTATGCATTAAACTGTGAAAAAATAGATGTCCCTGAAGATGCCACCACTTCTTTGACTGGTTTTATGATTAATCATCACTGCATTGGTAAAGCCACGGTGACAGGTTTGTATCAGCGTTAAAATGGTGTTCACAATAGCATTAAAAAAATCCCTGACAATAAAATAAGTCAGGGATTTTTATGGTATTGTAATTACAATTCAATGTGGTTGATATAAGGTTTTAATAAAGTTTGAAATTCTGCTTTGATTTTGGCCAATGCGGTATCGCTATCGGCTTCAAAACGCAACACCAGAACAGGTGTGGTGTTAGAAGCACGTACCAAGCCAAAGCCATCGGCATATTCAACACGCAAACCATCAATTTTACTCACGTTCTTGGCATGACTAAAATCCAATTCATTTTGCAATATGCTGACCAAGGCATGATTTTTGCCTTCTTCGCCCATGTCAATGTTGATTTCTGGTGTTGAAATGGCATTGGGTAGATTATTTAAGCAGTCAGTTGGGTTGTCTGACTGGGATAAAATTTCCAATAAGCGAACACCAGCATACAAACCATCATCAAAACCATACCAACGCTCTTTAAAGAAAACATGACCGCTCATTTCACCTGCTAACAGCGCATTGGTTTCTTTCATTTTGGCTTTGATTAAGCTGTGGCCTGTTCTGGCCATAATGGCATGGCCACCATGTTTGGTGATCCAATCATTCAATAGTCGAGTGGATTTGACATCGTAAATCACATTGGCACCGGGATTGCGGCTTAACACATCTGCTGCAAAGAGCATCAATTGGCGGTCGGGCCAGATAATATCACCGTTTTGGGTGACCACACCCAAGCGATCACCATCGCCATCAAATGCCAAACCCACATCGGCTTTTTCTTGGGCAACGGTGGCAATCAAATCTTGTAAATTGGCTACTTTGGCAGGATCAGGGTGGTGATTAGGGAAGGTACCATCTACATCGCTATAAAGTTCAATCACTTCACAGCCAATCGCACGATACAAATCGCCAGCAAATGCACCTGCTACACCATTGCCACTGTCTACCACTACCTTTAATGGGCGAGATAGTTTGATATCGTTCACAATCTGATCAAAATAAGCAGGTTGAATATCCATCTCACAAACCACGCCTTGCTTGCCATTTTGTGTGAAATCTTGGGCAATGATGCTGTGGTATAAGGATTGGATACTGTCACCTGATAAGGTTTCAAAACCCAACATCATTTTGAAACCATTGTATTCTGGTGGATTGTGGCTACCTGTAATCATGACACCTGAGCCATTGGCCAAAGTATGGGCAGCAAAATACAACATTGGCGTGGTCACTTGTCCTAGCCACAGAACATCCAAGCCAGCATCAGTAAAGGCTGTACACAAAGTCTTGGCCAAATGAGGCCCCGATAATCGGCCATCATAACCTAGCGCAATGCTGCTTAAGCCTTGCTTAACGGCCATACTGGCAATGGCCTGACCAATAGCCAATGTGCTCTTTGTGGTAATGTTTTTATCAACAATGCCACGAATGTCATAGGATTTGAAGATTTCTGCTGCAATATTCATTTAAGATTGTGCCAATGTTTGTGTCAAAGAAATCAATTCTAATTGTTTTGCTTTCGCTTTGCCAGAATCAATGGCAGCTTGAGCCGCCTCAATACCTTGGGCAAGGCTAGGGGCAATGTTGGCACAATAAATAGCCGCACCAGCATTGAGTACCACAATATCACGACATGGCGTTTTTTCACCTGCTAAAACGCTCATCATTTTGTCCAAAGATTCTTGGGCGGTATGAGCTTGTAGGGGTTTGAGGTCGTCAATGATTTTTAAACCAAAATCTTGTGGCTTAATGTCGTAATTAATCACCCGATTGTCTTTGAGTTCTGACACATGACTGCGACCAGTTAAGGTGATTTCATCTAAGCCATCAGAACCATTCACCACCATAACGTGTTGTTGCCCCATTTGACGGCATACATTGGCAATAATGCCAACTAAGTCAGGGTGAAATACACCAATTAATTGATTTTTGGCACCAGCAGGATTGGTTAATGGACCTAAAATATTAAAAATGGTTCGTACACCCAAAGCTTTGCGAACAGGTGCAACATATTTCATGGCAATGTGGTGATTGGGGGCAAACATAAAACCCAAACCAATATCAGCAATGCACTGTGCCACTTGTTCTGCATTTAAATCCAAAGAAACACCCATTCGCTCCATAATATCCGCAGCACCAGATGATGATGACACAGCACGACCACCATGTTTAGCAATCTTGGCACCCGCAGCGGCAGCCACAAACATGGCTGTGGAAGAGATGTTGAAGGTATGTGCTTGGTCGCCACCAGTGCCAACAATATCCACCAAATGATTGGTATTGCTCACAGGAACCCGAGTGGCAAATTCTTGCATGACACTGGCAGCAGCTGAAATTTCAGATACCGTTTCAACTTTAATGCGTAAGCCAATTAAAATGGCAGAAATAACCTCTGGCGCCACTTTGCCAGACATGATTTGGCGCATTAAATCCACCATTTCATCATAAAATAATTCATTATTATCAATTAAGCGGTTCAATGCTTCTTGGGTGCTAATCATGATTTGTCCTTTGTTTTCCCAGATGCCAGACGCAACTGTCCGTGGCAAGGGGAAATGATTTTTTGCAATTGTAGATAAAAATAGATGAAACAAGAAAGTTTGGCAGGTTTATTAACCAGACCAATTACAATAAGAAATTAGGCGCAAAAACGCCAATAGTGTGACCAAGAAGCCAAGGTTAAATCAGATGGGGTGGTGGCAAGCATGCGGCAATCCGCCAAATAGGCTAAGAAAGCTTGCGGTATCTTTAGGCGATTTCTCTGCAGTATAGACATAATTTTAATAAATAATGGGTTTATGAAGCATATTTTTTTAAGAAGTTACTAAACATATCATGTCCATGCTCAGTTAGCAAAGCCTCAGGGTGAAATTGTACGCCTTCAATGGCCAAACTTGTGTGTTTTAAACCCATGATTTCGCCATCTTCAGTCCAAGCAGTGACTTCTAGGCAATCCGGTAAGGTATTTTTATCTACAGCTAAACTGTGATAACGGGTACACGTTACTGGATTAGGTAAATTGTGGAAGACACCGAAATCAGTGTGCAAAACAGGAGAGGTTTTGCCATGCATTAAGGTTTTTGCACGAATGACATCACCACCAAATGCTTCACCAATGGCTTGATGCCCTAAGCAAACACCCAAAATAGGTTTTTTACCAGCAAAATGTAAAATGGCTTCCATTGAAATACCAGCTTCTTTAGGCGAACAAGGACCTGGGCCAATAACCAAATAATCAGGATTTAAGTCCTCGATTTCTTGGCAAGTAATTTCATCATGTCGTTTAACCACAACTTCTTGGCCTAATT
>JASLDB010000312.1 GCA_030151665.1 Neisseriaceae bacterium | reverse complement strand
TTGTACCTCACATCTTACTTCTTCATCAATGGTTTAAAAACTGTCGCACTTCATAGTTGAACTCAAGTTATAACTTTTTTGATTCAAAAAATAAAAATTTCGTTTGAATCAAAAAGCCACCCATTTAGGTGGCTTTTTTGATTGGGCATTATATTATTGGTACATGGTTTCAAATGCTTCTAGCAATTCTTGACGCGTGTTCATGACGAATGGGCCATAACCTGCAATGGGTTCGTTTAATGGCTCTCCCGTTAAGATTAAAAATTGGCTATTGGCTTGGGCTTCTAAGCGCAATTTTTCACCTGCGGTACTGAACGTAATTGCTGCGCTGCCTGAAACACTGTCTAAACCATTGATACGCAGATCACCTTGTAATAACACCACGATGGCATTGTGACCTTCAGGCAGCGTAAACATTTCAGTGCAGCCTTGGGCCAATACCACATCCCACACATTAACAGGGCTAAAGGTTTTCGCTGGACCTGTTGTGGTTTGGTAGTCGCCTGCAATCACCCGCAATGTGCCACCTGATAAGTCAATCACAGGAATGTCGGCTTTTTGAATGCCTTGGTAACGGGCGGGAGTGCCTTTATGGGTTTTGGGTAGATTGACCCACAATTGCACCATTTCAAAAACACCGCCTCTTTGGCTAAAAGCAGGTGAGTGAAATTCCTCATGAAACACGCCATTGCCCGCTGTCATCCATTGCACATCGCCTGCTTGAATAATGCCACCTGCACCGCTAGAGTCTTGGTGTGCCACTTCGCCTTGGTAGGCGATGGTCACGGTTTCAAAACCTTTGTGTGGGTGTTGGCCAACGCCTTTTGGGGTTTTGCTGGGGGCAAAAGTATAAGGTGCGGCATAGTCCAATAACAAAAAAGGGCTGATGGCTTGTTGAAAACGGTCATAGGAAAACAAGTTTCGCACGGGAAAACCATCACCCACCCAGTGCATGTGTTCGTTGCGGTAAATACCAGTGATGTTTTTCATTGCATCATCCTTTCTTGGTTTTGTTTATTGATGATTAATTGTATGCCGATGTTGTGTGCTTATCTATGGGGTTTGATGCAAAACATTATTTCTAAAATAGGACAATTGATGGTTTATTGTCTCTTATTTTGTTTTAAAAGTTTTATTATGCCTAATGAAATGTTTATTGTTGCTAATTTGGGATTATATTTTGCAAGAAATGGGATTTATTCAAGGGTCAATTTTTTATACGATAGTCATATTGCTAACGAAGCAATGGTTTAATTATTGATAAAGGAAATACCATGCAAAAAGATTATGTACGCTTGAATAAAGAAGATGCTGCTGTATTATTGGTTGACCACCAAGCGGGTTTGTTGTCGTTGGTTCGTGATATTGAACCTGATAAGTTTAAGAATAATGTGTTGGCTTTGGCAGATGCTGCCAAATATTTTAATTTGCCAACCATATTGACCACCAGTTTTGAAAATGGCCCCAATGGTCCTTTGATGCCTGAATTGACTCGATTGTTTCCTGATGCCCCTTATATTGCTCGACCAGGACAGATTAATGCTTGGGATAACGAGGATTTTGTTAAAGCAGTCAAAGCCACTGGCAAAAAACAATTGATTATTGCTGGTGTGGTAACAGAAGTCTGTGTGGCATTTCCTGCTTTATCAGCTTTGGCTGAGGAATTCGAGGTGTTTGTGATTACTGATGCTTCGGGTACTTTTAATGCTCTAACCCGAGATTCTGCTTGGGATAGAATGTCACAAGCAGGTGCTCAATTGATGACATGGTTTGGCATGGCTTGTGAGCTACACCGTGACTGGCGTAATGATGTGGAAGGTTTGGGTACTTTGTTTGCCAATCATATTCCCGATTATCAAAATTTGATGAACAGTTTTGGTCAAAATAATCAATAATGATTAGCGCAAAACAGTTAAAACCGCATGATAGTATGTCATGCGGTTTTATTTCGGCTACAATTTGGCTGTGGCTTATTGGGGGTTGGCAATGGATTCATTTGATGATATTTATTTTTTCTATTTGGTGGTTAAACATGGTGGTTTTAGTGCCGCCAGTGAAGTCAGTGGGATTAGCAAATCCAAGCTGAGTCGTCGACTGCTACAGTTAGAGAAGCGATTCAATATCCAATTAATACAACGTTCAACAAGGCATTTTAAAGTGACGATTGTAGGGTTGCAGTTTTTTGACGAGTGCACCAAAGTACTTGACCAAGTAGAAGCTGCACAGTGTGTGTTATTAAAAGAAAAAAGCGAGCCTGAGGGCTTAATTAAAATCAGTTGCCCATCTTTAATGATGCATTTTCAAATTCGGCAGATTATCAATGCTTTTTTAAAAGAATACCCCAAGATTCAAATTGAGGTAAAACTGACCAGCCATCATGTGGATATTTTACATGAAGACATCGATGTGGCGATTCGCACCAGTTTTACACCTACTGAAGATTCTAATTTAATTGTTCGCGATATTATTCGCACGAGCCACTGTTTGGTGGTGAATCCTAATTTGCTGGGGGATTGGGTTATTAACAGACCTGAGGATTTGCACGCTTTACCCAGTGTTTGCTTGGGTTTGATGAATAAATCATATGAATGGGTGTTGAAACACCAAATCAGTCATGAAATACAGACTGTGGCTTTTACGCCTAGGCTCAAATGCAATGATTTGGCAGGGGTGTATTATGCGGTGACCGATGGCATTGGTGTGGCGGATATGCCGTATTTGATTGTGGAAAATGACATTCGCCAAGGGAATCTGGTGCAGTTACTGCCAGATTGGTGCACCAATATTGGCACGGTACAATTGATTTACGCTTCAAGAAAAGGACAAAGGCGTGTGGTGGAGTTGTTGATTGATGCTTTGGTACGTGGTTTTCAAAGTTATGCCATGACACACAGCGGCTATTTAAAATTGTAAATAAGGCATTTGGCAGACAGTCACACTAAGACCCATGTTGGGTCTTTTTTTTCTTCTCGCTATTTTTGGGCCTATGCAACAAGGCTTTTCATTGAATCAAGCATTTTTATTGGGTTTTTTCGCTTTTGTCTGGAGTGTTTGCTTTATTTGTTTTATTCCCAAAAGGTAAAGTTTTGTCTTGGGTTAACCTTTTGTCATTTTGTTGTTGGCATAATAGGGTATTGATGATGAATATAAATAAGGGAAAATAAGATGGGTTATGCTTACCAGACCGTCAAGGCATTGTTATCCGATTTAGAACTGACCCAGATTCCAGCAGAGGATTCTATTGCGTATTTTCATATTTTCTATGATTGGCTTAACCAAGAACATGGTTATTTTCATTATATTGAATTAAGTGAATTTTGGGAAAATGGGATTGAAGACAATGCCATTTTAAAAAAATTGGGCGTGGACACCATGGCCATGCAAGAAGTGATTGGCGAGAAAGTTAGTCAGGTTTTTGAACAATGCGATGATTATGACGATGAATGTGATGATGTGATGCAAAAAGTTGAGCGTATCATCTACGACAATATTTTGGCGCAAGTGCCTCGTGCTGATTATTGTTTATTGCGCGTGGTGCGCGAAAATCCGTATTGGATGTTGGTGCCCAATCAGGCTGAAAAAGTGGAGGCATTTATCCAAGCATTCAATCAGGCATTCAATGAGGATGGTGATATGCTCATGGTGCGTTATCCATAAGCCCAAATGTTAAAAAAAAGCTGCTTTTTCAAGCAGCTTTTTTGATGGACTAAGGACAAATTTCATTAATACAAGCACCAGTGCTGAGTATGTCATTGAAGTTGTCATAACTGGTTTCGACCATATTGGATAATGCCTCATCGGTATTGGAGCCAACATGGGGTGTGACCAGTACACGGGGGAACATTTCAATCAATTTTTGTACTACAGGGTCAGGTACGGTTTGCCATGGCATGAATTTGCGTTGGAAAAATTCGGCTTCATTGGAGAAAACATCGGTTGCAAAACCACTGAGTTTTTTGCTTTCCAATGCTGCCAAGATGGCTTCATTGCTTTGGATTTCACCTCGAGCGGTATTGACCAAAATCGCGTCTTTTTTCATTTTGGCAATGAACTCTTTGTTGACGAATTGATCATTTTTGCCAGGAATATACGGCACATGCAAACTGACAATATCGCTTTGGTTCAGCAAATCATCCAAGGGCATAAACTCGACTACTTCTTTGGCTTTTTCTGCTTGGAAAATATCATAGCCAATCACTCGTGCGCCCAAGCCACGGAATAATTCTGCTTCCGCTAGACCAATTTTGCCCAAGCCGATAATGCCAACTGTGCAATTGCGGATTTCGCGGGTAAACATTTCATCGTCAATGACAAAATCACGATAAGCTGATTTCATGGTCATGTAGGCAGTTTTACGTAATAGCATCATTGCCAAAGTGACAGACAATTCAGCAATGGCATTGGGGGAATAAGATGGTACACGTGCCATGCGAATGCCTAAGGAGCGGGCATATTCAACATCAATGTGGTTAAACCCAACGGTGCGGGTAAAAACATATTTGATACCATAAGAGTGGATAACATCCAAGTTTTGTTTGTCAGCCACTGAGTTGCCACGCAATAAAACGGCATCGTGGTCTTTGGCGGTTTCGATATTATCATGGCGCAATAAATCAGGCACCAAGGTCAGTTCATAACCATATTTATTGAGTTTGTTAAAGTATTCAACTTCGTTGGATCGCACGCCATAGCAAGCAATTTTAAACATGTGGTTCACCTATCTTGATTTGTGTGTTTTTAAAAAAAGGCTTGTTGGATGATTTCGAGAACAATAATCCAAATGGGGATGCAAATCACCGCCAAAATGGTTGAAATCAATGAACCATTGGAAGCCAACAATGCTTGTCGATCAAAACTAATGGCATAAGTGGTAATCACAGTAGCGGCAGGTGCCATCATCATCAAAACCACAACAGCAATCACTTCGTAGCTTAGGTTCATGATGCCAGAACCATGCAATACCAATAGCACCGCCAAAATAACGGCAGGAATCAACACCACTTTAATAAAGGCATAATACCAAGTGGTTTTGTTTTCGGCAGCTTCTTTGAGTTTGATTTGTCCCAAGGTTGCACCAATAGACAACCAAGCCAAGGGTGAAGCCAAACCTGCTAAGTATTTTAAAGCTTGTTGTAACCAAGGTGCGGTTTTATCAATGCGCAAAAAGGCGTATTGGCTAATCTCACCTTTGGCATTGGCTACGTCCACTTGGGGTAAATACGCTTGAAAAGCCCAGATAATCAAACCAGCAAAAGTGGCTAAAATAATCGGGTTTAAAAACATTTCTTTGATATTTTTGCTGCTCATTTTCATGCCACTCATTTGGATGTAACCATAAGAGTACAAGAACACACGGTAGCTAATGTTGAAAATGGAACTGAGCATCACCCCAACAGGACCAAATACACTACTGATAATGGGGGTACTAAAAAATGTGGTCGAGCCAAAAATACTGAGGTTACGCAAGGCAGTTTGTTCATCACCCACGTATTTAAAATAGAAAATTTTGCTGACAAAGATTAGGGCAATGTAAATCACAAAACCGAAAATCAACAAGGTCATGCCATCGGCCATTTTTTGCGGGTCATTGTCTTGCATAAATGAGGTGAATGCGAGGGCAGGTAAAGCCGCTGTTAAAACAACAGAAGACAGAATTTTACCCACTTGATTATTGAAAATGCCAGTTTTTCTAAAATAATAACCAAGGCCAATAATCGAAATGGTTGAAAAAATTGCACCAATAATAGCGGGATTACTGAGGGTTTTTTGGATGAGGGCCAGTATTTCCATAATGTGCTCACTGAGTAGTTAAAATCAATTCAGCCTTCATATTAAAGGGGTGAGATGACAGGATTTTGATGCAGCACAAAATGTTTTTTATTGTGTGTAAATTTAACAAAACCATTCGAAAAGATGAAAAAATTTAACCTGTATTGGTTTTGTTTATGCCAAAAAACTTGTGCTAAAACAGAGTAAATTATTCTTTTAGTCGGTGAAATGCACAGATTGTTCCTGTCGCACGCCGTTGTGAAATTTGATGGTGCAAATATGGCGCTCAAAGACCCACGCTTGAAAGTCAATGCTAGCAGCGTCATTTTGGGCATCATAATGATAAAGACTAGCGGTGGATTTTCCATGGCTTTTTGTTATGGGCAAGGCTGGTTTGTTGTAGGTAGACTAAAATCACCTCTTTATCGTGTAAAGCAACGGCTTGTTGACAGGTGGTCGCGACCAACATATGGGTTGTGTTGTATTTGTAGCGTGGGTAGGTACTGAATAAACACAAAATGATAATAGCGATGAAAAACCACTTAATGCAGGTTTTGATGGTTTTAATGAGCAATGATTTCATAGTTTTAGTGATTTTTCATGGGGTGGTAACAGAAATTGCCCATAGGGTCTATGGGCAATACTTGTATGGTGCATTAACTTAAATAATGACAATAATGGTTGGATTGTTAAACGTGTTTTAATCACGCAAGCCCATTAAGAAGGCATGTAAATTGTCCTGTAATTTCTCGACCAAATAACCGCCTTCAACCAAAATCATCATGGGCTTATTCAAGGCTTTCATTTTTTTGGCCAATTGGAAAAATCCCTGTGTTGAGACAGCACAACGAGCTTGTGGGTCATCAACATACACATCGAAACCCAAAACATGAACAATGACATCTGGGTCATGGGTTTGTACTGCTGATAAAGCACGGTCAATATATTGAAAAAATGCCGTTTCATCACTGCCATGTGGCATGGGGAAATTAAGGTTATAGCCCAATCCCTTACCACGTCCTCGTTCATGTTCATGGCCTGTGACCACTGGGTAAAAATTC
>JASLDB010000292.1 GCA_030151665.1 Neisseriaceae bacterium | reverse complement strand
GCATACACGGCTGCAAACAATATTCTAGCCTTGGGATTGGGTGGTAAAAAACCATCGGCACGCCATTGCCCATTTTGCAAGGTTTGCCTTGCCATGGGTGCACCCAAAGCATCTACTTGAACAAAACGCCATTCATTGCTTGCCACTGGCTCAATAATCAATAAGCTGTTGCTGCCCAATGAGTCCGTAACTTGTAAGGTGATGGCATCATTTAAGGCTGGCAAGGTTTGAATACTGGGTAGACTTTGGCAAGCCACGAGCCCCCATAACATGGCCACCATCAAGACAAAGCGTTTTAACATGAACGGGCCTGACCACAAAGCTCTGCCAATACCGCCAAACGTCGATCTGATTTGGCCACATAAGGATTATTGGTATCCCACGCATAGCCTGCCAAAATCGAGCTAATCATGCGACGAATTTCAGGATTCATCTCCTCACTGTAAATAACATCTTGAAAAGCTGTACTGTACCAACCTGTCACATACGTTCTAAAGGCATTGACACCGACCATCAATTCATCCGCGTACTCACTTTGCCAATCAACACTTTCTCCTGATAATTGACGATGCAATAAATCAGTGGCCAATTTAGACGAGTGCATGGCAATGGTTACACCCGAGGAAAACACGGGATCTAAAAATTCAGATGCATTGCCCAGTAATGCATAACGCTGGCCATATAAACTTTTTACATTGGCAGAATAATTGCGCAAGGTTCGAAATGGAACGTCATTGTGCCAAACAGCATTGCCCAATATTTTCTTGAGCATGGGCACTTCACTGACAAATTTTTGCAAAATGGCTTCTGCGCCTTCTGCACCATGGTTATTTAAACGCTCAGGCAAACCCACCACGCCAATGGACGTGCGATTGTGACTAAACGGGATAAACCAAACCCACACATCCCGATACTCAGGGTGTGTGCTAATCAAAATCTTATTGCGATCAAATGATGGATCGGTGACGTTGTCATCAATGTGGGTGAAATATGCCATGCGTTCGGGCAAGCATGAAGGCTCTTCCAAGTCCAATAGCTTCGCCAAGACACGACCATAGCCACTGGCATCCAAAACAAACTGAGTATGGATTTGATAAGGCACCCCTGCCGCATCAGTGACTGACAACACCGCCGCATCATCGTTGAAAACCACGCCTGTTACCGCGTGTTCAAAACGCACCTCAACACCTTGTTTTTGCGCTTCTTCAATCAAAATATGGTCAAATTTGGCACGAATCACTTGGAATGTTGTACCAGGACCTGGGGTAAACTTATCCGTAAAATCAAACTCTGTATAGCGCTCGCCCCATGTAAATGCTGCACCATTTTTAAACTGAAAACCATCGGTTATACCAGCTTGCAAAGCTTCTAGCATACCGGCTTCTTCGATAAATTCCATGCAATGCGGCAATAGGCTTTCACCAATCACAAACCGTGGAAAATTTTGTTTTTCCAATACACAAACACGGTATCCTTTTTTATTCAATAAGGCACTGGCAATTGCACCCGATGGTCCTGCACCCACAATCACCACATCAAATTGATTCATGATTTTTCCTTGTTTTTTGGTGTAGGCAACAATGCCAACGCCAGTATCACACTAAACAACACCCCAAAAGCCACACTGCGACCAAAACTGGCAATCGCTGGTGTGGCACTGAATCCCAAAATGGCAAACGATATCATTGTGGTCAATGCCGCCAACAACACCCCTGCCAAGCGCTCTTCTGCCGCCATTTGGGTCATGGATACATAAATGGCATAATCCATGCCGATGGCTGTTACCAAGAAAAGACCAAAAATAGCAAACAGGGACAAAGTCCAGCCCATGTAGCCGAATACAGTTACACACAAAAGCGATGCCAATACCGGCACCGACAACAATACCAAGCCCTTTTTCCAGCCAAAAACATAAGCCAACAACACAATGGCCAAAGCATACGATGCCACTTTTAAGGCAATGGCAATATTGCGAGTATGATTGAATAATTGATTTAGCGATTGCCTTTCATCAACAAAATACACTCCTTGCATTGATACGGCTGTCTTCTGTAAATCGGCTTCATTTTTCAAACCTGTTAACAATACCAGCCCCGCCACTTTCCCATCACCCAAGTGCCCCAAATACAAGTCTTGCCATGCCGTCGCCAAATCATTGTCCAAACTCTTGGCAATACCCAAAACTGGTGTTTGCTGCAAGGCTTGTAAATAATCACACACACTTTGTTCATCCACGCCCACATCCAGCAACCCTTGCCATAACGTAGGCTGTGTTGCCAATTGCCCAATGTCTTGCTGCCTTGCTTGTTGTGTGGCCAAGGGGACTACCCATTGGCTCAACGCTTGAAAACCACTTAAATTTTGCTGCTCAATTTGGCTAGACAGCATTTTTGACAAAGTTTCTGTTTGGTTTAATAAAGCATCATCATTGTCTGCAACCACAACCATGTATTGGCTAGAGGGCATGGTTTGGGTTAGTTCTCCAATTTTTTGCGCTTCGGCTAACCAAGTCGGTGACAAGTTAGCCCATTGCCGTATATCGTCTTGGGTGTTAACCCGCATGGCACCATTGCCAAGCAATACCAATAACAGCAGTACTAGCCATTTTCGTGACCACAAAAACACTTTTGCTTTGGCAACCGATTGCCCCAATAGCCCGATAATTTTTAATGAATAAGGGCTAATTCGAGGCTGCCACTGGGCAAAAAATGGTGGCAAACACAATAGACTCCATAAAAATGCTGCCAATAATGCCGTTGCCGAAAAAACAGCTGTCTGTTGCAATATCGGCAGTGGTGTCACCAGTAAAGCAATATAGCCCAATAACGTAATCAACAAGCTTAATAAAAAGGCCTTGCTGGCAATATGCAAAGCTTCATCACGCTGCCAATTTTTTTGCACCACTCCACTGGCCAACCAATGCAATGGAAAATCCAATAACACCCCAACCAAGCTGGTTCCCACCACCAATGTCAATATATGAATATGGCCAAAAACAGCAATGGTCGCAGCCAAGCCCATTAAAACACCAGCACCCAATGACATAAACAAAGTCAA
>JASLDB010000212.1 GCA_030151665.1 Neisseriaceae bacterium | reverse complement strand
AGCTGACCATGTTGTAATATTATTTCTCGTTGCAACATGGTCTGTCGATGCCGAAAACAAAACCGTCTTGCACTACCAAAACTCAAAGAAGCAATAGTGGTATTTTTACCCAAACTTTTTTCGTCATCACTGTGCCAAGCCATACCCTCTTGTCCATTATGATAAAGATTAACCAAACAAGAATTAAACGTATGCCCAGACAAATCCTCAACCCAATTTTTTAATTGCCATAATGTCTTCGTCCAAGCAAAAGCATATTTGGTTGTTCCTGAATAAGTATAAGCAAAGTTTTTTTCCCCATACCAAGCCACTTTTCGTTTGGTTATATAGTGTTTCCCATACAAATGGGCTTCATCGTGTTGCCAAGGTGTTTGTGTTAATAAATGCTGATAATAATCATCTGCCATGGCCTTATCCATGACCACTCCATAATCAATGGCTTCACCATCATAAGGTAAAATATTCGGTTTTTCAGGCAATAAGTCGGCAAACAAATCATCCATCATGTCCGTCTCCTTGTTGCTTTGCTTCCCAGCCTAACATCGCCAGTTTTCTAGCACGACACCAGCGATACTCACCAATGACCCCTGTGGAGCGAATGACCCGATGACATGGAATTAACAAAGCAATGTGATTTTTGGCTATTGCACTGGCTACTGCACGGTGGGCCGTGGGCTGATTAATCATCTGTGCCACTTGCTGATACGACACCACTTCTCCCATGGGGATATGCAATAAGGCTTCCCACACTTTGATTTGAAAAGCCGTTCCCTTAAAATTTAGCGCAATCGTTTGATCACTTGGTTTACCCAATAAAACGGCTTGAACATCTTGATGAATGGGTAAGGCCCGTTCTTGCAAAGTAGCTAACTCAAAATGGCTTTGTAATTGCAATACCGCAGCAACTAAATTATTCTCATCTTCCACAAATTCAACATAACACACACTTTTTTCACTGGCTGCAACCAATGCCAAACCAAAAACACTGGGTAGAAATTGATAGCAAATCTCAATATTGTACCCCGCATTTCTGTATGCCCCTGGTGTCATGCCTTCTTGGTGAATGAATAAGTCATGCAATCGTGATGTGCCTGATAAACCTGTTGCATGAGCGACTTCAAGTAAACTGTTTTTTTGCTGCAATAAAACCTTGGCTTTTTGGGCATTGATGTATTGCAAAAACTGCTTGGGGCTGATGCCCACCCATTGGCTAAAATTACGCTGCAAATGCTCAGGACTAATGTGCACATGCGCTGCCAACTGAGCCAAGCTAGGCTGCCTCGTAGCATGATCATGCAAATATTCAATCGCCTTGGCCATGCGCATAAATTGTCGGCTACTCTCAATGGTATCCATGGTTATTGCCCTAAATCATCAATCGCCACAGTGTAATGGCTTCATCCCTTGTTTACGACCCGAATCTTGATAACATTGCCCACCACCAAAAAGGGCGCTACTGCGCCCTTTTTGGTGTTTTACTCCTTGGGTTCACCTTGCTCTAAAGCATAAGGACCATAGATAAAACCGTTTCGACGCTTGGCTGATAACAATGAGTCACTGGCACTGGGTACTAATTTATGTGCCTTGTTGTTATTGCTATCGGATACTTGTTTAACCAAAGCATTCACCAATGATCCCAATAAGCCACCTGAAGAATCACTTTGCTCAAAAGCCAAACCCTTACCATCCCATAACTGCTGCCCTGTTTTGGCATCAATTAATTTGCCTTCTAAAGCGACAGTGGTTTCACTGGCAATCACTTTATAAGAAGAACCAAAATTTTTGATATTCAAATACAATACAGCATCAGGTGCAAACACTTCATTCAGCTTTTTTAAACTAATCTGCTGAATATCTTCTGCTTGTGTACTGCCGTTGGACAAAAAAGTTTCATGCACAACACCAACAGGCATCACATAATAGCCCGACTCACCAACCGCACGAGATACCTGCGCATATACGCTATTAGTGGCTTTAACATCTGGTGATTGGTTTAGCGGTGGCAAAATCAAAATGGATTTGGGTTTTGCTGCCTCAAACGCACTGTAATCTTTTGCTGGTGGATTCACGCCTGCACAACCCACCAAACTCCCCAAAGCCAGAGACAATACACAATACTTCAACTTGGCTAGCTTAATCATTTTTTCACCTGCTTAATTAAATAGTCCATGTAATGTGCAGACTCGGGGTACAAAGCTTTTTCTTGTTGCAATGCTTGGATACCTTGATCACGCTGCCCAGTTTTAAGATACAACATCCCTAACTGAGCATACACACCGGGGGCAACTTTAATGGAACCATGTGGTGCCAATTGTGTGATTTTTTGCAATGCTTGCAATTGCTCATCGGGCGATGTTTTTTCTTCCAAACCATCGTAAACCACATCTTGATAATTGCCCCAGTGAAACAAAGTTTTGGGTGCAGTTGTCGTATTAGAGCAAGCAGCTAACCACAATGTAGCAGCAATCATGCCCCATTTAATCCAGTGATGATTCATGAATATGCCTTTTATTGTTGTGTTGGTTGCCATGCACCATTAGCAATGCCTTTGACCAAATTGTCGACAGCATTGCGAATGGCCAAATCCAATACCTTACCATTTAAAGTTGAATCATAACCAGCAGAGCCACCAAAACCAATAATTTCACGGTTTGACAAGCTATACTCACCGGCACCTTGAGCAGAATAAATCACTTGTGATGTTTGAACATCCACCACATTCAAGCTCACTTTAGAGTACGCTACTTGGGTTTTACCACGACCTAAAATACCGAATAATTGTTGATCACCTACTGTTTTTCGACCAAACTCAGTGACATCACCCGTGATAATGTATTTGGCACCCTTAATATGATTGGTTTGTTTATTAAAACCAGCTTCACGTTGCAATTCAGCCAAATTCGCACGATCCATCATGTTAAAACGACCAGTTTGCTGTAAATGGGTTAATAAAATGGTTTTCGCTTGGCTACCCAATTGATCAGAACCATCCGAAAAAACACCATTATTAAAACTGGATTTATTCACAAATTGACCAATCGCCAAATTGGCTTTCACTCCTTGGTAATTGCCAGCAGTTGTGGCTGCAACCGTTTGTGCAACCTCCAATGATTGATGCGATTCGGTCGCACAACCTGCTAATAAAGCAGCTGTCATTAGGGTAATGGCAATATTTTTTTTCATACAAACTCCACAATCTTTAATCTTTTTAAAATATAAATCATTTTACAATATCGAATAGCAAGACACCATGCCAATATCATTGAAAAACATCAAAAAAGCCTGCGAGAATCATCTCAACAGGCCGTTTGAAACAGTCTTGATTATCACTGCTGCCTAAACACCAAAAAAATCCCCAAGATAATAGCTATCATGCCCAATAATGCCATGGCCGACATGGCATTGCCCAAAAAAAGGTAATCAAAAATAGCCGTCACCACAGGCACTAAATAAAATAAGCTGGTA
>JASLDB010000194.1 GCA_030151665.1 Neisseriaceae bacterium | reverse complement strand
GTGTGGGTGAGCGTACTCGTGAAGGTAATGACTTCTATCACGAGATGAAAGACTCAAACGTACTAGACAAAGTAGCAATGGTATACGGTCAAATGAACGAACCTCCTGGTAACCGTTTGCGTGTTGCTTTGACTGGTTTGACCATGGCTGAATATTTCCGTGATGAAAAAGATGCGAACGGCAAAGGTCGTGACGTATTGTTCTTCGTTGACAATATTTACCGTTACACATTGGCCGGTACAGAAGTATCTGCATTGTTGGGTCGTATGCCTTCTGCTGTGGGCTACCAACCAACATTGGCTGAAGAAATGGGCCGTTTGCAAGAGCGTATTACCTCAACACAAACAGGTTCTATTACTTCAATCCAAGCAGTATATGTACCTGCGGATGACTTGACTGACCCATCTCCAGCAACAACATTTGCTCACTTGGATGCAACCGTTGTATTGAGCCGTGATATTGCTTCTTTGGGTATTTACCCAGCTGTGGATCCTTTGGATTCTACTTCTCGTCAATTGGACCCATTGGTTCTTGGCGAAGAGCATTACACTGTTGCTCGTGGCGTGCAAACCACTTTGCAAAAATACAAAGAATTGCGTGATATTATTGCGATTTTGGGTATGGATGAGTTGTCTGATGAAGATAAATTGGTTGTTATGCGTGCGCGTAAAATCCAACGTTTCTTGTCACAACCTTTCCACGTTGCTGAAGTGTTTACTGGTTCGCCAGGTAAATACGTTCCTTTGCGTGAAACCATCGCGGGCTTTAAAGCTATCTTGAATGGTGACTTCGACCACATGCCAGAACAAGCGTTCTACATGGTAGGCGGTATTGAAGAAGCTGTTGAGAAAGCAAAAACCTTAGGCTAAGGAGGCAAGCATGAAAACCATGCAAGTTGAAGTGGTAAGCAATGAACAAAACATCTACTCAGGTGAAGCCAGCTTTGTGGTGGTGCCAACTGAAACTGGTGAGTTGGGCATTTACCCACAACACACGCCGATTATGAGTAAGGTTCGCCCTGGTGTATTGCGTCTGCAAGTACCTGGTCAAGCGGAAGAAGTGATGGTTGCAATTTCTGGTGGTTTACTAGAAGTGCAACCTAGCAAACTAACGCTATTGGCTGACGTGGCTGTACGCAGTGAAGAGTTGGATGAAAAACGTGCCAACCAAGCGCTGGATGAAGCAAAAGCGAAATTGAAAAATGCCACTGATGCTTCGTCAACTGCTGCTGCACAAGCTGCTTTGGCTGCTGCCATTGCAGAGTTGAAAGCCCTAGACTACTTACGGGCTGCACATCGCCGCTAATGATGGCTTGATGTTCAAAATAAAGCCGCTCAATCCCCTGTGAATGAGCGGCTTTCTTATTGCCCAAATAAATCAATTGCTGGTTTGTATCAGCCAAGTGGGAAACGTAATGAATGCAGTTGTTTTAGCCGTCATGGTGATGTTGGTGTTAACCGTATCCCGTGTACACGTTGTATTGAGTTTGTTAATTGCTGGTATTGTGGGCGGTGTAGCAGGTGGCTTAAGTGTGACCGAAAGCGTAAACGCTTTTCAAACTGGCTTGGCTAACGGTGCTCAAATTGCCTTATCTTATGTTTTACTGGGGGCATTTGCTGCTGCCATTGCCCATTCGGGATTGCCACAATCTTTGGCCAATTGGGTGATTGGTAAAATTGAAAACACCACTGCAGAGCATGGTGTTCATAAAATTAAATGGGTTTTGCTGTTGGTCTTACTGAGCATGAGCATCATGAGCCAAAATGTTATCCCGATTCATATCGCTTTTATTCCGTTGATTGTGCCACCGTTGTTGTTGGTTTTTAATCGCCTGAAGTTAGATAGACGTGCCCTAGCTTGTGTCATGACTTTTGGTTTGGTAACAACATATATGTTTTTGCCGTATGGTTTCGGTGAAATTTTCTTGATTCAAGTATTAAAAAACAATATCGAAAAATCAGGTTTGCCATTGGGTGACATGAACATGATGCATGCCATGGCAATACCTGCTTTGGGCATGTTGGTCGGCTTGCTGATTGCCATTTTTATTAGCTACCGAAAAGAGCGTGAATACCAGCGTGTTGCCACATTGGCAACAGAAGACATGCCTCAAATTTCCACTGGACGCACATTGGTGGCTTTGTTGGCCATTGTGATTGCCTTTGTGGTGCAATTATCAACCAAGTCATTGCTCTTGGGGGCAATGTCAGGTTTTGTGGTTTTCATGGTGACAGGCGTGGTGAAGTGGGGCGATGCCAATAGTGTATTTGATAAAGGTTTGCGCATGATGGCGATGGTTGGCTTTATCATGATTGCTGCGCAAGGTTTTGCACACGTGATGACCGCAACCAATCAAATCAAACCTTTGGTCGATGCCAGCGCCGCCATGTTTGCAGGCTCCAAAGGCATGGCGGCTTTTGCCATGTTGGCTGTTGGTTTGTTGGTGACCATGGGCATAGGCAGTTCTTTTTCGACCGTACCTATTTTGGCTGCCATTTATGTACCGCTTTGCATGAGTATGGGGTTTTCACCATTGGCAACGGTTGCTTTGGTGGGAACGGCAGGTGCTTTGGGTGATGCAGGCTCGCCAGCTTCGGATTCAACTTTGGGACCAACTTCAGGTTTAAATGCCGATGGTGGGCATGACCACATGCGTGATACAGTGATACCCACTTTTATTCATTACAACTTACCATTAATGGCATTTGGTTGGTTGGCGGCGATGGTGTTATAGGAGATTGACTTTGATGGATAATTTAGAAGAACGGGTAACAGAATTGGAAATTCGTGTTGCCATGCAAGATGAGCTACTGGACAGTCTTAATCAAACCATAGCCCGTATGCAAAATGATAGCGATTTATTGCAAGCACAATTGCGATTAATGTACCGAAAAATGACAGAAGACCAGAGCGGTGAAGATGGTCCTCGAAATTTGGCCGATGAAATTCCACCACATTATTAAATCTGACCCAAAATAGACCCAATCAGGGTCTATTTTGGGGTTAATTGCAGCACAAAACCGGTGTAGGCATAGTGTTTTTCGAATTCAACCAAGCTGAAGCGATGTATGCCGTTAAGAGAATCTGCAATGGTGTACACGCCATTTTGATTGTCCAATAGCGTAATATAGTGTCCAGCTTTGCCTAATTTCACCCCGATAATTGACACAGGTGGCACATCTTGTAAGTGGGGGATGTGTAGAAACTGATAATCAAGTCCTTGTGTTTTGGCATAACGAGCCAAATACCAGTTTTCAGTTCCTGAACGAGAGGTAAATGCTTGTTGGGCTATATGGCTTTCTGTATCAGTCACACCATATTGTCTGAATATGGTCAATAATGAGGCAGGGCCACATGTAGAGGGTGTTGATTGTAAGGCAATGCCATCTTGCCATTGGGCCGCCATGCTGATGTGAAGGGGGCGAATAATTGGTTTAATAAAAGGCAAGCCAATATAGAACAGCCCCAAGCATAGTAATAGCCATGGCATAACAAAATTATTGTTGAATGTCTTTAGTTTATTGGCAATATAAGCCAATAAAGGCGCACTCAAAACCACCAATATTTCTGTATAAGGCAGTGCACGAAATTGGGCATAATTTGGATGGGCGCCAATAGCATCAGACAAATAAGCCATGGGAATGCTTAAACTGATTGCCGCCAATAATACACAAAAGCCTAATATGGTTTTTTGGGGTGTATTGATGCTTTTCTTGGAGAACCCTCGGTCGCTTAGCCAAAATAGAAATAAAAACAAAAATATGCTGATGTAAAAATTAGGGTTGATATTCATTTTGACCTCCTGTACCGATTTACTCAGCAATACCGCTTTCATCATCATTCAAAACAACCTCAAGACCCAATTGTTCTGCCAATTGTTTAAACTGAGTCACTTTGTGAGAAGGCAATAAGATTTCATCGTGCATATCACTATCGGTTTCAAGACCCAATAAATGGTAATTCACGGTATTGAGTTGTTGATTGGCGCGAACAAAAATTTGTAGTGCCCACAACTCTTCTTCTGGATTTTCGACCCCCCACTTAAATGTCAGTTCTACTCCTTCATGGTGCATGACATCTTTTAACCAAGCAATCGCAGATTCTGTGTCTTTAATATCTACAGAAAAAACATTGGGCAAATTTGCACCAGTGAGCCACGTTTGTATATGAGATGACAAGCGCCCTTCATTGGCAATGTTTTGAAATTGGGTTTCACCCAATTCACGAATTTCATCCAGCATTTGGGTTTGAAATTGTTTTGTCGCAGCTTTGGCGTCTTGTTTATCATAGACCAATAAATGAATAATTTGTGTCACCGTG
>JASLDB010000170.1 GCA_030151665.1 Neisseriaceae bacterium | reverse complement strand
GGAACTTGTTCGCTCTGATCTGGATGAACGATAAATACGATCTCATAATGACGCATGCTCACTCCTTGTGGCTTATCAATCCTTTTGTCATGCGTATGTACAAAAGGCAAGGTTGGAAAACAGGAAATTATAGTGAAACCCTGATAAAAGCGCAATCTTTTCTTACACAATCCGCTGAATTTCTATTTTTCATCCCAATAAATGTCACTTTTTTGAAAATATCCCCTGTGCAAAACAAGTGATAATCTTGCACATCCTATGGAAGCAGCTTATTCTTACTATCATGGTCGCATACTATTTACTCAAATACCGTGGGGTTTAGTGTGTATCAAAGCAAACCCCAAGCCACCATGCTCTAATCTGCCTATTTTATTGATTAATTCACTGAGTCGAATCCACCATGGCCCAATCCAATGCGGGAAATGAATCCGCCAACCTTGGTAACTTACCAGAACACTTAGAAGCCATTCCTGCCAAAATTCAATCCTTGGATTTAGCCGATTTTTTTACGTCTGCTTTGGCTCGCCGTGATTTAACCAACCGCATCATTGAGCGCAGCTTCAATTCCACATCAGGTCTTTTAGAACTGGCATTGGTCATTGTTAGCATGGTTCTCACTTTTTATATCGCCAGTTTTGCTTGGCAACGCTATATTGCTTATTTGAATACCCGCTCTGAGGAACGAGGCATAGAAAGCCGTGGCAGCTTTTGGATACACATTTTAATGCGCTTAAGCTGGCCACTTTTAATGATTGGTGTCTCCGTATTGGGTGTCTATATGTGGCGCTTTTTTGGCAATCGCCCCATTTGGTTTCATTTATTGGGTATTGCCGCCTCTTGGCTCATTATTATTCGTCTTTGTATTGCCATATTGCGTTTCTCGTTGCCTAAAAAATTATTCACAAGCAGCATTGAACGAGTGGTTTCGACTTTTATTTGGGTATTTTTCTTTTTGTGGATGACCGATTTAGACCAATTGGTTGTCAAAAAAATGCAGGCCATTATCATACCCATTGGCAAAGTTAAAATCAGCTTGCATACCATCTTACAGGGCATTTTTTGGGTCAGTGTTGTACTGGTACTGGCCTTGTGGATTTCCAGCTTAATCGAATCACGTCTCATGAAAATGAAACACATGGACATGAGCTTAAAAATTGTTTCCACCAAGCTTATTCGCACCTTTGTGGTGTTTTTATCAATTTTATTTGCCTTGCCCATTGCTGGTATTGATTTAACCTTATTCTCGGTATTTTGGGGTGCACTGGGTGTCGGCTTGGGTTTCGGTTTACAAAAAATTGCCAGTAATTATATTTCAGGGTTTATTATCTTATTGGATCGTTCCATTCGCTTGGGTGACCGATTGGTGGTCAATAACTTTACTGGCTATGTAACACAACTAACGTCTCGTTTCGTGGTATTAAAAGATTCGAATGGTGCCGAAGCTTTGGTGCCCAATGAAAATTTTATTGCCCAACAAATCATCAATGAGTCGTATACAGCTCGATCCCTATCTCGCAGTTTAAACATACAAGTCGATTACAAGACAGACATCCCCACTGCCTTATCCATTATGGTCGCCGCAGCACAAAAGCAAGAACGGGTAGACAAACTGCCTGAACCATCTGCTTTTTTAGTGGGTTTTGCGGAAAATGGCATCAATCTTAGCCTGAGTTTTTGGGTAAAAGACCCAGAAAATGGCTTTCTGGGTTTAAACTCTGCTATTTTATTGGATATTTGGCATGAATTTAAAGCAGCAGAAATTAAATTCCCGTATCCACAACGCGAAATTCGCCTGATTGACAATAACACCTCGACCGAATGACTAAACCCATCATGAACCCATACGCCCTAACCAAACCCAGTAAAATACCTGTTTCTGTTTTAGTGATTATTTACAACGAAAAACAACAGTGTCTATTAATTGAACGCGCTGACAAAGAGAATTTTTGGCAATCGGTAACAGGCAGTATTGAAGTCTTTGATACTGACTTTCGCACGACCGCCATTCGTGAAGTGGCCGAAGAAACAGGTATTGTGTTTGATGCCACTGTCCATACATTGACTGACTTGAATCACAGCATTGTGTATGAGATTTACCCACATTGGCGTCACCGTTACCCCCTAGGCACAACACACAATACCGAGCATTGGTTTGCCTTACAAGTTCCCAGTACCACTGACATTTCCCTCGCGCCCAATGAGCACACCCGTTACCAATGGCTCAATTGGCAAGATGCTGCTCAATTGGTTTTTTCTCCATCCAATCAAGATGCCATTGTGGATTTATTCACTCGTCGCTTCCCCTGTTCGCCATCAACTTGATAAGAAATGCTCAAATCATCCACGAACCCATCAATCATATACACCTTTTTCATTCGCCAATACACCTTTTAAGTGCAATAATCATGCATTAATCATAAACAATAACTAAAATGGTGTGTATGATGTTTAAACTTGCAGCAGCTATCTTGATGCTATTGGCCATTGGCTACCAAGGGCAAGCCTATTTTGATCAGCGCCTAGAGCAAATTGAACACGCAGGGCAAGACAACAAAATCCGAAACATATTTGAAAGTTACCCAAAGCCTGACCTAGCCCATAACACCCTCACACTAACCAACACGCAGCGCATTGAAAACAAGCAGCTACATCTACAAAACCCAACAAACCAACAAACCTACCAATTGCATGAGCCATTTCAAATCGATGCCATTGGCACATTAAGCCATGCAGCAAGCAATAGCCTATTTGATGCCCAATTTATCGGCTTACCATTGTCCAAGCTAAGCCATTTGAATATCCCAGCCCACCAGCTTGCACGCTGTGCAAATGAATGCAAAGACACCATTTTACACGCTGCCCAATCCTATCCCATGAGTCTTCAGCGCAATAATGACTTATTAATATCAACCATTGCCAATACAATAATAAATGACAAACAATCTCCTTTCATGGCCTGTTACCGCTTATCAGGACAGAAAGCCATCTCATCAGACTCTCATTCACCTTTGCCTCAATCTGAGGCAACTAAAACCATCTGGTATCTTGAATCCGTTCAGAGCATTGCTTGTCAAACAGTTTAAATTCATTTTTGATTATTCTCGCCAAACCAATACGCCTCACATATAATGACATAATCATAAATAGAAAGAGAAACATGATTAAACCAATCGTCATTGGCATCGTCACCCTTTTGGCTGGCTATAAGCTTTATCAATACGCAGAAACCGCTTTTGCATCGCCTGCAAGTGCCATGGAAAAGCGGGTTAAAAAAACAGGTGCAGTGATTAAAGATGATGTCTTGAGCCTAAAGGCAGAAGACACCAACTATCATTACCAACTAACCGATTCATTTAGCATGGACTTACTCACCAACGGAGGGGATGTTTATGAAAAATGGATAACTGATGCTTATTTATCAGGCATTCCACTAAAAGAAGCAAAAAAACTATTAAGCCAATACCCAGACATGAATAAATGTGGAGCTGCTGGCTCCCAACAAGCCCAAAATGCCAGCCAAATTTTTGATATAGCCTTGGCACCATATAACAAAGCGGTGGCACATGATTTAGCAAAATTTTTAAAATCTCGAAAAAATAGCCAATACCTAATGTGTGTCCACATCGAAGGGAGTCACACATCATGGAAAAATGGCTCAGTCGATGGCAAACGATACAAAGTTGTTAAACCAGATACCCCAGCCAAAATGATTTATGTTGATACTGTCACACCCATTGATTGCAACACAGCCAAGCCACTCAAATCTTAATATTAAACGACATCAGAATAAGGCTTTGTCAGCGTACCAATTCATCAC
>JASLDB010000126.1 GCA_030151665.1 Neisseriaceae bacterium | reverse complement strand
TTCCCATCTGTATTCGCAAAGTCAACAGTATCACCAGGTTTCACAATACTACTGTCTTTACCACCAGCTGTAACATTCCAACCCTTATTGGCATTCTCAGCTGTACCTTGAACCAGTTTCAATTGCTCTTCAGTTGCTGCACGGCCTTTCTTAGCAAAATCTTTTGATTGAAGATCAACATTACTTAAGCCAGTAATGTCATTGGTGTCTTTAGCAATCATGACACCACCAACAGTCACTTTATCAAAATCAACAACCGTATCAGTTTTGACAGTAAATTCTTTACTACCATCATCATTGATTTTGGTATCAACTTTAATATTTTTGCCTTCTTTCACATCAACTTTCGATGCAGCAGCAACTTTATCCAACTGATCTACGTTCACAGCATCTTTACCATCTTTACCATCAGCAACATTGCTAATCACTTTACCACCAGCATCAACACCACCAGCTGTAATGCTTGGGCCATTTTTGATGGTTAAACCAGCATTATTGATAATCGTATCACCAACAATAACCGACTCAAGACCTTTTAAGTTCTTAGACAACTGAATTTCCAACTCACCTTTGGCATTTTGAACTGTACGAATGTTCTCTGCTGAAGCAGCATCCGCTGCCAAATCAGTCATGCCACCAACAACACCCAATTTCTCATTGAGTTTTTTGCTGATCACTTGGCCATCATTGCCAACAAAGTTCAAACCATCATTCAATGTCGCAACTTCTTGGGTTTTGCCATCTTCGGTTTTGTAAACAATGCGTGTTTCACCGTCTGTACCATTTAGGCCTGCCGCACCTTGTGCACCTGTAATGGTTAAACCGTCTTTACCATTGGTACCATTCAAAGCCAAACTGTCCGCTTTTAGGTTTTTGTCCATGGCAATAATCATGTCACCGTTCGCATCAACTAGGGTTTTGATGTTTTCTGCTGAGTATTGATCATCAGCTTTAACACCACTACCTTTGATGTTCATGGTTTCACCCAATTTTTTCGGTGTAGAACCTGTGTTACCTGCAAAGGTTAATGGCTTATTACCCAAATCTGTAACAGCTTTATCAACATATGTTTTGTTGGTAATGTGATCGCCTTCTGTGATTGGACCTGTGTAAGTCACGTCACCAGCTTGTGTAACATGGAAGTTATCACCCAATTTAACGTCACCTGTGGTGGTCAAATTCGTGGTGTTTACTGAGTTTAAATTAGCCAAGTCTTTGGATAATTCTATAACTAATTTATTATCTTTATTCGTTGTACGAATATTTTCTGCTGAAGCAGCATCCACATCTGCAGATGCCATACCACCAACAATTTCCAACTCTTCATTGTTATTCTTAACAATGGAGTTACCTTGATTACCTTTGAATTTAAATGTTACAGGAGTCGAAGTGGGTTCTGATGCAGCAATAGCTTCTTCTATCGTTTTATAATTAACCCCTTTAACCACAAAAGGACCAGTTAATTTACCATCAAGACCAATCTTAACACCGCCACCAATTAAAGTTGCTGCACTATTAGCAACATTGCCTAAGACCGTATTGGTTGCAAATAATTGACTACCATTAATGCCATCTGTGCTATCTTGACGAATCGCGCCTGGTGCTACATTCTTAAGTTGCCGCTCTTGATTATAAGAACCAATAGAAACTTGTCCTGATGCTATACCTGCATATACTTTGCCATAAGTAATTCCATCTATGGTCACAGGGGCCTCTTGTACTGTTGCTTTATCAGTTTTTGCTGCAAAACCAATTGCAACTGAGTTTTTTACAGTTACAGAAGCACTATTACCAACAGCAGTTGAATTTGTGGTTGTAACTTGTGCACCATATCCTAATGCCGTAGACTCTTGAGCACCAGCACCTATTGTTGTATTAGAACCTATAGCTAAGCTTCTTAATGCTCCACTACTAACAGTTGCTTTTCTACCAATCGCAACTGCATCATGTGTTCTATCTGCAATTTTTGCATTAATACCAATAGCCACACCGCCATCTGAGTCACCAGAATTTGACATTGCACCAATCGCAACAGAAGCACTTTCTAATTTATCTGACCCTTGATCCGCAATTGCCCCTGTACCAATAGCCACACTATGTGCCCAAGCTTTTGACTGATTACCAATTGCAACACCACCAATATCAGAACCTTCATTTGCCATAGCATTTGTACCAATGGCAATGCCATCATTTTGAACATGTGCTTTATTACCTAATGCAATACCACCTACTGTAGTTACACTTCCTACTTTAACTTCAGCCTCACAACCCATTGCAATTGAATATTGATTATTAGCATAAGAACGACACTCTGTTGGAGAAATAGCAGTTCCAGCATAGCCAGTACTAGTTCCACCACCAGCAGTATAATTTGCATACGCACCAGCAGACATAGTTAACAAAATTGCTGCGATGCTTGAGCTAATAATTTTTTGGCTCTTAGATTTTTTTCTTGCGGTGGTTAATTCGGAAACCGCTACCCAGGCTTCCAATGATTCATTCCACACACTCTTGTATGCTTTATTCATAATAATTCCAATTTATAATTTACACTAATTACATTTGGAATTTAAATTCATTGATGTGTATTTATAAATGTTAATTTTTGGAATAAATATGAAATTTTGTAATTAAACCTATATAGGTTTAGAGCAAAAAAACTATTTGAGGTAGATACTCTATTTATATTTATAGCAACTAAGACAATAAAAACACAAGAATATAATGAGAAAGCCTAGTAATATTGGCTTTCACAAAAGGAAATTTACGATTAATTAAATTACATTGACATAGGTCAAAAGTATAACCAAAAAAAATCCATATAATTTAAAATTATTTAGATTTGATAATTTATATCATTTTTAGCATATTTTGTCACTTTAATACCACAACAAAATAGCCCATTTGCATATTCTTATTTATTAAACAATACAAACTTGTAATAATTGCATACAAAAAGAGCAGACAAATAATTTGTCTGCTCTTTTACCATCAAAAAAATTTTACCAACTCAATACTTTACTAATTTGATCAAAATAAGGACTGTCATCACGGATACGCATTTCAATTTGTAAACCATCCACTTTGGTAAAACCCTGCTTCTCAGCCAAAATAACATGCTTAGCTAATTTTGCATGATGTGGTAATAAGCTAATACCAACCCCTTGGCTAATAAGGGTTTGTAAATCATCAAGATTAGAAGTGGTGGCTGCGATATTCCATGCAATGCCTTTTTTTTCAAAATATTGAATCATCAACTCACGATATACACTTGGAAACTGGAACGATACCAAATTCACCATGCTATCAGTTGATAGTATTTGCTCTTGACTACCTAACCATACCAATTCCTCTTGATACATGGCTTTATTCTTTTTATTGGATTTTTTTTGTTTAATCCAAATAATATCAAACTCATTTGCCGTTTGTTTTTTGATTAAATCATTACTATAACCATAGCTTAGATTAACATTTAACAATGGAAATTTTTCTTGAAGCAATTTCAACTGCTGCAAAATAATTTTCTTCTCCAAACTATAACAACAACCAATATTCAATGTTCCATACGCTTCAGTCTTTTTAATTGCACTAATTGTTTCATGATTTAAAACCAACAATCGTTTTGCATGGGAATAAAGCTTTTCACCACTATCCGTCAATCTTAAATGACCATATTTCCTCTCTAATAGTTGAATATTAAAAAATTTCTCCAATTTTGCTAACTGTTGACTCAATGTTGTTTGAGGAATCTTCAACTCCATTGACGCTGCTGCAAAGCTTTGTTTTTCAGTCAAAGTCGTAAATGTATATAAAATACCCAAATCCAGAATATGATTCATTTTTTTAAATATTTAAAATTTATAATTCAACTATTCTACAATCCAGATTAATCAGAAAATTGGTAATATTATGGAGAATATGGAATTAATAACAATATGCATTACCTACCTTTCCTACACATCAATAACAACCCCCAAGCAATTCATTAATCGCTTGGGGGTTGTTAAGATCAAAGCAACTGATTTTGTTTTATCGTTTCATCTCAATCCAAGACAAACGTTTTAGCCCTTTTTTGCTAGAGCCAAAGAAGACTTCTTTTACTTCGGTTTCACCTGATACCTTTTTATTAACCATGACCCAACGATCATCGGCATTAATCAAAATAGGT
>JASLDB010000120.1 GCA_030151665.1 Neisseriaceae bacterium | reverse complement strand
CCATTCATGCCAATACTCTCGTCACTCATCACCTTAACATAAATTGCCATAATATCAGCTGGGGTTTTCAGTTTATTGGCATTTTCACTTGGAAATGCACTTTGTCGCATACTCGTTCGTGTACCGCCAGGGTTAATGCTATTGATGCGTAAAGTGCTGTCTTGATACTCCTCTGCCAATACTTGCATCATTCCCTCAGTGGCAAACTTACTGGCAGCATAAGCACCCCATTGCGCCCGCCCTTTTCTGCCAACACTTGAGCTCGTAAACACCAGTGAACCATGTGGCGCAGCCAAAAGTAGGGGCAAAAGTGCCTGACTTAACATAAATGTGGCGTTTACATTCACTTGCATGACTGACTGCCAAATACTGGGTGATTGCTCAAGCATGGGTGCCACTTGCCCCAAAAGACCTGCATTATTTAATACACCATCCAAATGACCAAATTGCGTTTGTAATAAGTTTGCCAATGCTTTGCAGTCATTGTCATCAATTGTGGCCAAATCCATCACGACAATACTGGGTTGAGGAGCAGACGAAGCTGATAGCTCGATATCTGCCACGACTTGCTGTAATTTGGCCTCTGTTCTACCCAATAAAATCACTTGCGCACCCAATGCTGCATAGGTTTTTGCTGCTTCTTTGCCGATGCCATCTCCAGCACCTGTTACCAAAATGGTTTTACCTGCTAATAATGTTGGATTCATGCCCATTCCTTTTGTTGAATTGACCAGCTAACCTAGTCAAAACATCAGATACAAAAAAAGCTACCGAAGTAGCTTTTTTATATGAATACATTAAGCCAAATCGCTTAATACTTGTTCAAGTACTTTATCAAGTGCCACACTCACCGCTTCGCTGTCTTGGCGTTTAGCGTATTCAATTTCACCATTTTTCAAACCACGGTCCCCTACCACAATGCGAACAGGAATACCCAATAGTTCAGAATCAGCCAATAACACACCTGCACGCTCATCTCTATCATCAAGCAAGACATCCACACCTGCAGCTTTTAACTGTGCATACAAATCATCAGCTGCCGCTTTAACAGTTTCTGACTTTTTGTAATTCATGGGCACAATCACAGCACTAAATGGTGCCATGGCTTTTGTCCACACAATGCCTTTTTCATCGAAGTTTTGTTCGATGGCTGCCGCCACAATACGTGTTACACCAATGCCATAACAACCCATTTGCATGGTTTGGCTTTTGCCATTATTGTCTAAGAATGTGGCTTTCATGGCTTCTGAGTATTTATTGCCCAATTGGAACACATGTCCCACTTCAATGCCACGCACCAATTTCAAATGACCTTGACCATCGGGAGAGGGATCACCTTCAACCACATTGCGTAAATCAACAAATTCAGGCTCTGCTGCATCACGTCCAAAATTAAAGCCAGTATAGTGGTAGTCATCTTCATTGGCACCCACGATGGTGTCTGATAACAATTCCACAGAGAAGTCCGCGTAAACTTTTCCAGCAAAGCCAACAGGGCCCAATGAACCACCATTAGCACCAAAGGCTTCTGTAATGGCAGCAGCACTAGCCATCACCAATGGTGACTTCACGCCTGCCAATTTTTCTGCCTTGATATCATTGAATTCGTGGTCGCCACGCAACAACAATAAAACCAAGCTGCCTTCTTCTTCACCTTCAACAACAATGGATTTTACTGTTTTCTCAATCGGCACTTGCAAAAACTCAACCAATGCTTGAATGCTTTTCACATTGGGCGTGTGAATTTTGGTCAATGCCTCAGTGCTGACTGCACGCTCACCTTGTTGGCGCAATGTTTGTGCCAACTCCAAGTTAGCTGCATAATCAGATGTATCACTGTGTGCAATCACATCCTCACCACAAGCTGCCAACACTTGAAATTCATGTGAACCTGAACCACCAATACTACCTGTGTCAGCAGCCACTGGGCGAAAATTCAAGCCCAAGCGACCAAAGATGCGGCAATAAGCACCATACATATCATTGTACGTATTTTCTAAGGAAGCAAAATCCGCATGGAACGAATAAGCATCTTTCATCACAAATTCACGGGCACGCATGACACCAAAACGAGGACGCACTTCATCACGGAATTTGGTTTGAATTTGAAAGAAACTCACTGGCAATTGCTTGTAACTGGTGATCTCTTTGCGAGCAATATCAGTAATCACTTCTTCGTGAGTGGGACCCACGCAAAAATCACGGTCATGACGGTCTTTTAAACGCAATAATTCTTTACCATAAAAATCCCAACGACCCGATTCTTGCCACAATTCTGCCGGTTGCACAGCGGGCATTAACAACTCCACTGAACCAATATTGTTCATTTCTTCGCGAACAATATTTTCTACTTTGCGCATTACACGCAAACCCATCGGCATCCAAGAGTACAAACCAGATGCCATGCGTTTAATCAAACCCGCACGCAACATCAACTGATGGCTAATTAACTCTGCTTCGGCAGGTGCTTCTTTTAATGTTGAGATAAAAAACTGACTGCTTTTCATGACCCGTACTTTTCTAAGTTAAAACCAGCAAAACGCCTTTGCTGGCAGTTAATGACAATAATAAAATATTCTACCCTGTTTTGCCCTTGCACACTGCAAAATTTTCTTGACAACCACCTTAACTTGACTATTTTCAATACCCATATCTGCCTATTTTTTAAGCAAACACTAGGGCATTTTTGTTTTCATTGCAGTTTTATGAACGACCAACACTTTATTCACATGCTTATCCACACATTCTGTGGATAAGCATGTGAATGGCTTATCTACACAAGCTTTTCAATACGTGTAACAAATCCAGTGGCGTGTCAATACGAGCATCAATTGGCCACTGTGACAAATCATCAGCAGCATGCAAATAACCCCAATTCACAAGTACTGTCTTCATGCCTGCATTTTTCCCAGCCACCATGTCACATTCAGCATCCCCCACATAAACACAATCACTTGCCGCAACACCCAATGCCAAACAAGCATCAAACATGGGTTTGGTATGGGGTTTTGCATGTGCTGTTCCACCACAACTCACCACAACTTGAGGTTCATGTAAGAAGCCCAGCCTTGGCAGTAACGGTGTGGTAAATCGCTCCGGCTTATTGGTGACAATACCCCAAGGTAAATTTTGTGCCACAAGTTGATCCAACAAAGCATTTACATCATCAAATAAAACGGTATTGTCTGTAAAACACGCTTCATACTCTGCCAAATAAGCTTGTCGCCACATTTTGTGTTCAGGATGTTCCGTACCAATATTCAAGGCTTTTTTCAATAAACCATTGGCACCAGAACTGGCAATTGGACGAATCTCATCCATGCCCAAACGGCTTTTTCCTTGTTTTTCCAATAGACGATTAATGGCTTCACCCAAATCCAAAGCCGTATCTGCCAAAGTGCCATCTAAATCAAATAGAACCGCTTTAACCAATCTCTCGCTCCTTTATGGCTTCGTTTTGTGTTTGCCATGGCAAACGTGTCAATGCACTGCGCCATGATTCAATCTGATTACTTTGCATACTATCAGAAAATTGATGCAATAAATCCAATTCAAACTGGCTAAATCCCGCCCGCACCCTTGCCTCAGTATTAAAGTAACCTCGAAATAAAAATAAGTCATAACGGCGAATCAATTCTTGAAACAACCAAATGCCATCAATGCCTCGTTGTTCACACAAATATTGATACCAAGTGTTGCCTACCCAAACATGCCCAACTTCTTCACGGTAAATAATGTCCAAAACCGCACAGGTTTCCAAATCCCCTTTTTGAGCAATTTTTTCACGAATGCCCGGTGTGACATCTAAACCACGCGCCTCTAACACCCTGGGCACCAAAGCCATGCGCAAAAGCGGGTCAAATGCCGTTTGGTACGCCATGTCCCACAAATGCTGATGCGCTGCAAAATCACCATAAGCAAAACCATGTGCTGCCAATCGACCTGACATCAATAAAAAATGCTCTGCCTCTTCTTTGGCCACCCGCAACCAATCCAAAGTAAATTGCAAAGGCAATGTGCGAAAACGATACGCAGCATCCAATGCCAAATTAATAGCATTGAACTCAATATGAGCAATGGCATGCAACATCGCCCCATAGCCCGCAGCAGTGTTCATTTTTCTGGGCTTAACATCATGGGGTGCAACCAAGTCAGGTTTTACAGGGTGTCCTGCTTTTTCTAAATCCAAAATAACATCATCACATGGGTCTATACTTAAACCTTGCTCAAATACTGCATGAAACAATGCCAAGGTTAAGTGGCACTTTTCTTGAGCATCATGACTTAACAAAGCCATTTCAAGTTGTTTATAAAAATGAGACACTTCTTTGCCTTTTTCTATTATTCACGATTTTGTCATTCACTAGCATTAAAATCCCAATTAAACATTGTTCTAAACACAAAGCACGTTTAAAAAAGCGTTAACAATTGCAATATCGCTTTAAAACATGTGGTCAATACTTGTTTTTGCGGCCCATGCGCCTCACACTATTAACCATATCAATAGTATTGCAAGGGAAAAAAATGCGTTATCACAAGATTGTAGCCAGCTTATTCATCAGCTCATTGACTTTAACCATGGGCACAGCACAAGCAGGTGCTATCGAAGCGTTGCAAAAATTCAATACTGACACCAATGGTATCAGTGGCTCTTTTAGCCAAACAGTGAGCAGCAAAAGACGCACCACTACCTCATCAGGTAGTTTTCAAATTTTGCGCCCAGGTTATTTTAAATGGAATTATAACAAACCCTATCAGCAAAGCATTATCGGTGATGGCAATACGGTTTGGTTATACGATAAAGACTTGGCTCAAGTGACCAAAAAAAGCCAAAAAGAAGCATTGGGTGATAGCCCTGCCGCTTTGCTGTCAGATAAAAACACCATCAATGCCAGTTATAACTTAAAAGAAGATGGTAGCCAAGGCGGTATCGATTATGTGATGGCAACACCCAAAAATAAAAATTCTGGCTACACTTACATTCGCATTGGCTTTAAAGGCAACACCTTAAGTGCCATGCAGTTAAAAGACAGTTTTGGCAATGAAACCAAAATTGGCTTTGGTAGCATTAACATGAGCCCAAATTTGAAACCCGCTAACTTTCGCTTTACCCCACCTAAAGGGGTCGATGTTTTAACTCAGTAATAATCCATTAAAAAGGAATGGTCATGATTGCCTCTCGCAATACCCTAAACAAGTTATTGCAACAATACCAAGAGAAATTACAAAAACACCCCAATAGTATTTGTCGCCAAAATTGGCTACAACACATTCAAAGGTTAAGCGCACCATTAAAAGAAACACTGTGCTCACCCACCTCTTCTTCTTGGCTAGACAATCATGGTCAGCTAAAAGCAGCAAAAAAACGTCGTCAGGCATAAAATCATCAGCAGATACAAACAGTATCTGCTTTTTTATCAGCTAGCGCTTTTGCTTCATGACTTGCTGTGTTGCAATATGCTATGCTTGTCGGCATTAACACAAGGAGAGAAAAATGGATTCATTACATGGTTATTATTTAGAAGATTTAAGCCTTGGCATGAGCGCCTCATATTCCAAGACCATTACAGAGGCTGATGTGAATACATTTGCTAAGCTATCTGGTGATAACAATCCAGTACACGTCAATGCCGAATATGCCGCCACCACGATTTTCAAAGAGCGCATTGCTCATGGTATGTTTAGTGGTGCGTTAATTTCAACAGTATTGGGCACACAATTACCAGGTCCTGGTGTGATTTATTTGGACCAACAAATGAGTTTCAAAGCACCTGTATTGTTAAATGATACCGTCACTGCAACGGTTACCATCACAGAAATCAATGAAAAACGTCGCCGCGTCACCTTAGAGACCACGTGTCAAGTGGGCGATAAAGTTGTCACCACAGGCACTGCCTTGATGATGGTGGATCGAAAACCATCGGTTTAAATGACTGAGTAATACCACTTCAATCATGAATTTCTAATCACAAAAAAGCCTGACAACTGTCAGGCTTTTTGATGCCCCCTGTTATGCACCACCTGCAGCAACCAATCTCAAATGGGCGCCAAGGCCTTGCGAATCATTTTTTCCAAAATAACATGGTGCGAAGACCAATCAAAACTGGGTTCCATAATACTGCGCCCCAACGTACCATCACTTAACATCAAAATCCATGATGCAGTGGCTTCTGGTTGAAGGGTATTGTCAATTTCACCTTTTTGAATGCCATGGGCAATTAACTGGCTTAATTTGGCTTTGCTAATTTCTTCATTGGCCAAAAAAATCTTCATGACTTCTGGGTTGCGCGAAGCTTCTGTACCCACTTCCATGCTAATACGAGCACATTCAGGATCACTATTAATATAAGCCACCAAAGCTTTAACAATTCCCACAATGGAATCAATGACATTATCGGTATCCAATTGCTCATTAAAAATAGCTTGATAAATTAAACCATCTTCAATGGCAATGGCTTCAATAATTTGCATTTTACTGGAAAAATAATGAAAAACATTACCAGGACTCATACCAGCAGCCTTGCAGATTTCCGCAGTCGAAGTGGCATGAAAACCTTTGTTAGCAAAACAAGATACCGCAGCATCAACGATTTGTTTCATCTTGGCTTTTTGCTTATCAGTTAATTCTTTTTTCATCACACCTTGTCTCATTGATATCAAAAGACCCTATATTTATGGGCCACTTTATTACAAATAGACCACCATTAATTGGTTTTGCCTTGTAATAATAACAATATTTTATCAATGCCTATCTAAAGCGACAAGTAATACCCTATTATTAACAAATAAGTCATCCATTATGCAGCTTTTTTCAGAATTTATGCTGACAATTTCGTGACTTAACCCATTTAACGCACGATTAACACCCAAAACAACTGGTCAAACTTCATTAACTGGAGTATAGTTTGCAACTCAATGGCGGGGTGACAGAGTGACTATGTCACGGTTTGCAAAGCCGTGTAGGCCGGTTAAAATCCGCGCCCCCGCCTCCAAATACTTAAAAATCAGCTACTTTTAAGAGTAGCTGATTTTTATTATATGACCACTGCCGTTATTGCGCTCAAAAATGCCGTGAAAACTTGCATGAATCCATATGGGCTTTGTGATTACTTAAACACCATTCAAAAACAATATCAACTTCACCTTGATATTTACCCATTAAAAATACTTAAAAAAAGCTGCTTGATATTCAAGCAGCTTTTCATGCCATTTACCAGTAGCCCAATGCTTTCCACCACATGCCACCAATATAGAACCAAATAGCTAAGTTCACCACACTCACCACAAAGCCCACTTTCCACCATTCACCCAAAGTGGTATAGCCTGAGCCGAAAATAATTGGTGCAGTACCTGTACCATAATGCGTTAAGGACATCATTAAACTAGATGAGAATGCCAATGTTAGGCCCAACAACATAGGAGGTGCGCCCAAAGCAATACCAGCAGCAAAGAATGCAGCAAACATCGCTGTAATATGAGCGGTTGTACTTGCAAAGAAGTAATGTGAATACACATATACCAAGACTAAAATTAACATGGCGGCAATCCAGCCTAGGCCCAAACCAGCAATGCCAGTACCCACAGTAACAGCCAACCATTTAACCAAGCCCAATTTACCCAAGAAGCTGGCCATCATCACCAAGGCAGAGAACCAAACCACAGTATCCCAAGCACCTTTGTTTTTCAATACTTCGTCCCACTTTAAGACACCAGTAACCAACAAGATAGATAGACCAATAAAAGCAGCTGTGGTTGGATTAATCGCAAATTCAGGACCAAAAATCATGGCAGGAACACCAGCCCACATGAATAGCAACAAACCAAATGTACTTAAAGTAATTTTTTCTGCCAAATTCAATGGACCTAACTCTTTTAGTTTACTTTTGGCAAAATCAGGTGCATCTGGTGTTTTTTTGATTTCAGGTGGACAGATAAAATAAATCACCAATGGCATCAAAATCAAAGACAGTAAACCAGGTACAAATGCAGCAATCGCCCACATACCCCATGTCAAATGTGTACCATTATTGGTGCCTTCATAAATCAAGGTTACGATTAATGGGTTGGGTGCAGTAGCGGTAATAAACATCGCAGAAGTAATTGGGTTGGTATTGTAGTTAACCAAGGCCAAATAGCGACCAATTTTTCCTGACGTTCCTTCTTCAGGTTTAGAATTAAAACTGTCGGCAATCGAACGCATAATCGGGTGAATAATACCACCACCACGCGCTGTATTACTGGGGGTAACAGGTGCCAAAATGGTTTCAGCAAATGCTAAGGCATACGCAATACCCAAAGTGCGCTTACCAAATAATGAGATTAAAAAGTAACCGATTCGTGAGCCCAAACCTGTTTTATTTAAGCTAATCGAGATCATGATAGATACACCGATCAACCAAATCAAATCGTTGGAAAAACCACTTAATGCATCTGCCAAGGCTGCTTTGGGATTTCCTGGGTTGGTAACACCAGTAATGGCCACCAAAGAAATGGCCAATACTGACACCGCGCCAATGGGCAATGCCTTACCAATAATAGCAGCAATGGTACCCACAAACAGTGCCAACAACTGCCAAGCATTAGGAGAAACACCCTCTGGCGCTGGAATGACAAACCAAATGATGAGTGTGAGTGCGGCGGCGACCAAAGCCGGTATGGGCTTGATGGGTTCTAATTTAACTTCCATTATCGTCTCATTTTCTGTTGGAAAATTTATCCGTGATGACAACCATACTTCACCAATGTGAAAATATTATTGCATCGCTTTTGTCTCAATAATTGTATGCTTTTTATCTGCAAACACCTTGATTATCGTCATTATCTTTCAAGTTATCTAAAAAATCAGATTTTATATTTCAAAAAATAACAAATGAGAACATTTCTATACGATAATAAATTAGTCATAACAAATACTTAAATTAACTAATTTAACTTAATACGATTTAACAATATACTTCATTTGCATTTTTAATACGAACTGCATAACATGATTTCTATATATGACAACTAAAAAGTGATTAATTATGCCAACCCCAAAAGGCTTAAAAAGGCGCCAAGCTATTATTGAGGCAGCCAAAGCTGTTTTTATTGAAAATGGTTATGCGAACACCACTATCAGCATGATTATTGAACGCTCTGGCGGCTCCCGCACTTCTCTTTACGACAATTTCACCAACAAAGAAGGCTTGCTTGCCAATGTCATAGAATACATGGTAGCAGAAATTTTCCTTCAAATGGAGTCGCATGAATATGAAAACAATATAGAAGGCGTATTGTCGTATTATGGTGAGCGATTTTTGCGAGCGGTGCTAGACCCCCAAGCCATTGGTTTGGTGCGCTTGGTTTTTGCTGAGACCACAAACCACCCTGAAATTGGCATTCAATTCATGAAACAAGGTCCAAGTAAATGCTATGAAGCCTTATATGAAAAATTGTGTAGCCTACCCGAATTACAAGAATTTCCTGCCAATAAAATAAAACAAATTACTGTTTTATTTTTAGAAGCAATTAAAGGTCCTTTATTTTTACAAGCTTTGTGTCTACCCGATAAGCCCATTTGCGACCATGATATTTTAGAGTCATTACAATTAGGCGTTACTTTTACTTTGGC
>JASLDB010000117.1 GCA_030151665.1 Neisseriaceae bacterium | reverse complement strand
CAGGTGTAAAGCCCATGCTTTCACAACCAAACCATTGACCAGTACGACCAAAACCACAAATCACTTCATCAGAGGTGATTAAAATATCGTATTTTTTGCAGATTTCTTGGATGCGTGGCCAGTAAGTGCTAGGTGGGATAATCACACCACCTGCGCCTTGAATGGGTTCACCCACAAATGCAGCTACTTTGTCAGCGCCCACTTCCAAGATTTTTTCTTCTAGCCAATTGGCAGCACGAATACCAAATGCTTCAGGTGTTTCGCCTTCTTGGCTTAAGCCATAAAACCATGGTTGTTCAATATGGGTGACATTGGGAATCAAAACATCACCTTGTTCGTGCATGCCTTTCATGCCGCCAATGCTAGAACCGCCAATGGTTGAGCCATGGTAGCCATTCCAGCGGCCAATCAAGATTTTTTTCTCAGGCTTGCCCATGCTTGCCCAATAATGGCGAACCATGCGAATCATGGTGTCTACGGATTCGGAGCCAGAGCCAGTATAAAAGACATGGTTAAAGCCTGCTGGTGCCACTTCAGTGATTTTTTGCGATAGTTTAATCACCGCAGGGTGAGATGTTTTAAAAAAAGTATTGTAATAAGACAATTCTTCCATTTGCTTTTTGGCAACATCCGCCAATTCTTTGCGGCCAAAACCAATGTTGACACACCAAAGACCTGCCATGCCATCAATAATTTTGTTGCCATCGGTGTCAAAAATGTAAATGCCATCGGCTTTTTCAATCACGCGTACGCCATCTTGTTTTAATTGGGCATTGTCAGAAAAAGGGTGTAAATGATGACTGGCATTTAGTTGTGATAAGGTTTTGCTCATTTGTAACTCCTCAATATGTTTTTATGTGGCTGCCAAAGCGGCCTTTGATTTAGTGTTCTTGTGCATTACACATGCAATAATAGATAACGGCGTTCCCACGGACTGATTACACGGAAATATTCAGCAATTTCTTGTTCTTTAATGTTGATGTACATTTTCACAAAGCGCTCACCCAAAATGTCATGAATCACTGTGCATTCTCTCAATTTTTCGATGGATTCTTCAGGGGTGCTTGGGAATTGGTATGGCAATTCGTAGGCATTGGTAGACAATGGTTGTTTGGGCTGCAATTTTTCTTTAATACCCAAATAGCCACAAGCCAATGAACAAGCAATCGCCAAATAAGGATTGACATCGACACCTGGCAAGCGGTTTTCAACGCGTCTGGCTTGAGGGCTAGAGCGTGGAACACGCAGACCAACGGTTCGGTTGTCATAACCCCATTCCACGTTGGTTGGTGCGGCGGTGTAACGTGTTAAGCGGCGGAACGAATTCACATAAGGGGCAAAAAATGGCATGGTGGCAGGTAAGTATTTTTGCAAGCCAGCAATGAAATGGAAGAAAATTTCAGACGGAGAACCATCTTCATTGCTAAAAACATTTTTGCCAGTTTTATTGTCAACCAAGCTTTGGTGAACGTGCATGGCGCTACCAGGTTCGCCTTCCATGGGTTTTGCCATGAATGTGGCGTACATTTTGTGACGAAATGCTGCTTCTCGCACAATGCGTTTAAATAAGAATACTTGGTCAGATAAATCCAATGCGTTGCCATGTAAGAAGTTAATCTCCATTTGTGCGGCACCAAACTCGTGAATCAAGGTATCGACTTCCAAGCCTTGTGCATCACAATAGTCATAAATGTCTTCAAACAAAGAATCAAACTCGTTAACCGCATCAATGGCATAAGAGCGGCCACCAAATTCGGCACGGCCAGTTCGACCCACTGGCGGTTGCAATGGCAAATCTGGGTCAGGATTGGGTGACACCAAATAAAATTCCATTTCAGGTGCTACGACAGGGGATAAGCCCATTTCGTCATATAGTTTTAAAACACGTTTTAGCACATTGCGAGGTGAGGTTTCGATGGGCAAACCTTCGGCATTGTAGCAATCAAAAATCAATTGAGCCGTTGGGTCAACTGCCCAAGGAACATGGGTAATGGTTGCAGCATCTGGTTTTAATTCCATGTCTGCATCGGTTAAATCCAATAAGTCGTCACTTGGGCTACCCCCTGTGACGGTTTGAATCAAAACCGCTTCTGGTAAACGCATTTCAGGTTCAGAAACAAATTTGTCTTTGGGAATGATCTTACCGCGCGCCACACCAGTGATGTCCGGTAAAATGCACTCGACTTCTTTAATGCCATGTTCTTTTAGCCATGCAAATATATTGTCGTACATACATTCCTACTTTCTCTCGTTTCAGTTGTTGGGTACTGCTTTGTAGATAGTGCCTTGATAAGGCTTGTTGTTATACTTTGCTTTGCTGGTAGTCTACCGCTGCTTCATGGAAGGCTTTGTAAATCGCCAATGAAGCTGGTTTTTTGTTGTATGCCCATTCTGGATGCCATTGCACTGCGTAGGCAAAGCGTTTGGCATCTTTAATGCGAAAAGCTTCAATCAAACCATCGGGTGCCACCGCCTCAACCAGTAAACCATTACCCAAACGATCCACGCCTTGTTGGTGCAGTGAATTGACATGGAAAGTGGCTTCAGGTAGCCATTTTGCCAATAGGCTATCGTCTTTGGAACTAACTGTATGGGCATCGGCAAACATGGTGTTGATGTCTTTGGATTCTGGTTCACGGTGATCGAGCATGCCAGTGACTTCTTGCACATGTTGGTGCAATGAGCCACCCATGGCGACATTGATTTCTTGAAAACCTCGGCAGATGCCTAAAAGCGGCATGCCCATTTTAATAATTTTTTCAATCAAAGGCAGTGTTGTGCCATCTCGTGCACTGTCATGCAAAGTGCCTTCGCGACTGGCAATGCCTTGATAATGACGAGGTTCAACATTGGACAATGAGCCTGTTAGGCAAATGCCATCCAATAGGGGCAATAAGCGGTCGATGGCTTGTTGGTCTGATAAAGCAGGTAATAAAACCACATCACCAACACTGTGGTGAATGGCTTGAATGTATTTGTCACCAGCAGCATGAAATGGCATGTCATTTACATGTTTAATATCGCATGGCACACCAATTACAGGACGGACTGTCATTTCGATTTCTCCTTGGACGACTGGCGTTTTGTTGTATTTTTTTGCCAGTCAATATTTTTGCTAACCGTATTCATTAGAAATTAAAGTAAATTGTCAGCTGTTTTTTTTGCATTGCAATAATATGGCAAGCAAGGCACGTATTAAAATAGATTTGTGTGCTTAAGTAAGAATATCCCATGCCATTTTGAAATTGGCAAGGGGGGCAAGAAAATATTTTTTTATCAATACTGCATGGTGGATTGAAAATATTGAGGTGCATTAATTTGTCGGTAAGCATAAGTTAATTAATGCCATTTTTGGTTATTTAAATTTGGTAATATTGATAATTAATATATGCATAATTTGAAAAAACAGTAGCAGTATTCATGCTAAACCCCCTTAATTGATTATCTTCTTGTCATTTTCAAATGAGCAAGAATCAATCATGTTGTAAGGCAATGAATCTGGTTGGATGAAAATGATTTTGTTGACTGACCGATTTTCGCTGCCAAATACGATCAAGTACATTATCACTTGCATTATTGGCATTTAATGGCGTTGTGGTGAATTGATTTTACCAAGGCATTTGTTTTCGGTTGATTGAAATCAGCAGTGACAGTTCACCTGCAAAAGGCTGGTGTACACAGTATTGGTTCTTGTATTGGTTCTGATAAATGGTGCATTCAGGATGGTGAACACATTGATTGGGGTTGATGGCATAAGTTGCCCATGCCCTAAATGACCGAATTTATGATGGCAGCCTCAATTTACCAAGAAGTAATACCATGAAATGGTGATTGGGATAAGCTTTTTGAGTAGATTAACAGGGGTTTAGGCTGATGGTCGTTGAGGTGATTCTAACCACGTTGGCCTTTGAATAATCTGCCAATATTGATGTCAATTAAATGGTGAATTTATAAATGTATTAATAAAATGCAGTAAGTCAGAAACACATGAAATAAGGGAAGATGGGAAGCACAGGGGCATCGCGTTGCTAACCATATTCAGCGTTAAGCTTTTGCAGTATGATAAAGCCCTTATATCTTAATCGTTGGCAGCAATTGCAAGCATGAATGAATTTGACTTTATTAATCAATATTTGCGTTCACAAAAGACAAGCACAGATATTGTCCTGGGCATTGGCGATGATGCTGCCATTGTAAGACCAACTTTAGGCATGGATTGGCATTTTAGCAGTGATATGCTGTTAGAAAATCGACATTTTTTTGCCGATGTTGGCGCTAAAGATTTGGCACACAAGGTATTGGCTGTCAATTTGTCAGACATGGCTGCCATGGGGGCAACACCCAAATGGGCATTACTGAGTGTGGCTTTGCCGCAGTTAGAAGAAACATGGTTGGCTGAATTTTGCCAAAGCTTATTTGCTGTGGCGGGGCAATATGGTTTGCAAATTATCGGTGGAGATACCACCAAAGGCTCATTGACATTCAATGTCACCATTATTGGCCAAACGGAACAAGGTAAAGCCTTGCGTCGAGATGCAGCACAAATTGGTGATGATGTTTGGGTGTCTGGTGAGATAGGCTTAGCAGCAGCGGCATTAAATCACCATTGGCAACATGTTCAATTGCCAGAAGGGGTTTTTAGTGTTTGTGAAGACAAACGATTACGTCCAACACCAAGAGTGGCATTGGGTCAGGCTATTTTGGATTTGGCACACGCTGCTCAAGATGTTTCTGATGGTTTGTGGCAAGACTTGGGTCACATTGCCAAAGCATCAAATGTTGGCATGGTGATTGATTTTGCCGCGATTCCGACTTTACCCGATTTGAAATTATACCCAGAACACCAAGCCTGGGTATTAAGTGGTGGTGATGACTACGAATTAATTTTTACTGCACCTAGCCATTTGCGTGCTGATATTTTGGCAGCAGGCAAGGCAACAGAAACACAAGTTACTCGTATTGGCACAGTTAATGATAATCGAGAATTGGGTGTGTGCGTTCAAGAACAAGGGCAGAATATTCAGCTAAATCACAGAGGATTTGATCATTTTCATGAGTAAACAACAACCTGCTTTTAAAATCACATTTTCATGGTTACTGCAAAATCCAATTTGCTTTTTGGGTTTCGGTTTTGGTAGCGGATTGGCACCCAAAGCACCGGGTACATTTGGTACTTTACCCGCCTTACCCATTGCCGCCATCTTGGTGTTACTCGGTTTGTCATCGTGGACAATCGCCATTATTTCGATGGTTATGTTTGTGATTGGCATTTATATTTGCGATGTATCTGAAAAGAAAATTGGTGTACCTGATTATGGTGGCATTGTTTGGGATGAGATTGCCGCCATGGTTTTGATTCTGGCCTTTGTCCCCATGAGTTGGTTAAACTGGGCAATCGCTTTTGCGGTATTTCGTTTTTTTGATGCCGTTAAACCATGGCCAATTCGTTGGTTTGATCGCTATATGTCTGGTGGCTTGGGCATTATGGTTGATGATTTAATTGCTGCTTTTTTTAGCCTAGCTGTTATGTATGGTTTGAGGTGGCTGGTATGACGATTGCGATTGCCGTTGAAGTGAATCCCCATTATTTGCCTCAATACAGTGATGCTATCGCGGATTCTTATTTTTTTACTTACGATATCAGCATTGTTAATCTTAGTGATGAAGTCGTGACTTTGCGTAAGCGTTATTGGCACATCACAGATGCTTGTGGCAAAGTTCAAGAGGTATCTGGTGATGGTGTGGTTGGTGAAGAACCGACATTATTTCCAGGTGAATGTTTTGAGTACACAAGTGGCGTAGATTTGACAACACCTTGGGGCAAAATGCATGGACATTATTGGTTTGAAGTGGAGTCAGGTGAAATGATTCGAGTGAACATTGATCCTTTTGTGCTGACAACAGGTGCGTTATTGCAGTAATTTGCAGGAGGCATACAAAATGTCTTGGTTAAAAAATTATATTTCGTCCATGTCAATTATCATTGGTATTGTCTTGGGTGGTTTGGTTGGCTATGGTCTTGGGCAAGAGGGAGTAAGTCTGGCTATTTTGGGGCAAACGTGGCAATTGAGTTCAAGCAGTTTTAAACCCATAGGGCAACTGTTTTTGAACATGATGTTTGTCACCATTGTGCCGCTGGTGTTCTTTAGTATTACTGCATCCATTACCAAAACTGCACAAAGTGGTCGCTTGAAAAAAATCCTCATCAATGCCTTATTGGTTTTTGTCAGCACGGCGACTGTGATGGCGTGTATCGCTTATGTGGGTTTCTTGTGGTATGAACCAGTGCGTGATATCAATTTGTCTCAATTACTCAATGACACTACGTTAGAAGAGGGAATTAAATCGGTGGCATTTGGTGATATGTTGGTAAATACCTTCACTGCCAATGATTTTCTGGATTTATTTCGTCGTCAAAATTTATTGGCGCTGATTATTTTTTCTTTTTTCTTGGGTGGTGCTATTTTAATGGCAGGCGAGGCGGGCAAGCCGATTGCCAAAGCGATTGAAGCTGGGCAAGCTGTGGTATTGAAATTGGTTAAAATCATCATGTATGCAGCCCCCATTGGTTTGGGTTGTTATTTTGCTGATATTGTTGGTGAATTAGGGCCCAAAATTGTTGGTGCTTATGCCCATGTATTGCTTTTGTATATTTTGCTAACGCTGCTGTCTTTTTTGGGTTTAAATACTTTGTATGCATGGTTGGCAGGTGGTTCACAAGGGGTGAGGATTTTTTGGAAAAATGCGCTAACCCCTTCATTAACTGCGATTGCTACCACATCCAGTGCCGCATGTATTCCCGTTAATTTAATCGCTGCTAAAAATATGCACATTCCTGATGACATTGCCCAAACCATCGTTCCATTAGGCGCCAATACCCATAAAGATGGCTCGGTGATGGGCGGGGTGTTTAAAATCATGTTTTTATTGGCACTGGTGGGCATGAGCGCCAAAACAGCCCCCATGTTTATTGCCATTGTTTTGGTATCTTTACTTGTGGGTATCGTCATTGGTGCGATTCCCAGTGGCGGTCTAACAGCAGAAGTGTTGATTTGTACCTTATTTGGTGTGCCAGTTGATTATGTCGGTATTATTTTGGTGATTAGCATCATTATTGATATTCCAGCAACCTTGCTCAATTCAACGGGTAACAATGTTTGCTTGATGTTGATTACTCGGTTAATAGAGGGCAAAGATTGGCTTCAAAAAGCATTGTCTTAAATCGCATTGAAAAAATCCCGCTAACATGTTTAGCGGGATTTTTTGTGCTTATTCGCCTTTGATGGCGGCTAATACAGCATCCACATGACCTGCTACTTTGACTTTTCGCCATTCATGACTGATTTGACCATTTGTATCAATAACAAATGTGCTGCGTTCAATACCCATGGCTTTTTTGCCATACATGTTTTTTTCTTTGATGACATCAAATAGTTTGCATACGGTTTCATCCGCATCGGACAACAAGGCAAAATTTAGTTCTTGTTTGGCAACAAAATTATCATGTGATTTGACACTGTCACGAGAAATGCCCACCACGGTGTAACCTTGTGCAGCAAAATCAGCCAAGCGATCACGGAAGTCTTGCGCTTCAGTAGTGCAACCTGGGGTGCTGTCTTTGGGGTAAAAATACACGATTAAAGGCAAATGTTCTTGGGCAATGAAAGTATTGCCACCGTTCGCAGGTAAAGTAAATGCGGCAAATGACATGGTTTATTTCCTTGTGTGAGTGGATTTTCATTTGATTATACTGGATTTACTTGGTTGTGCTAATGGTTTGTAATTCATGCTAAAAACGTAATGAATTTATTATGTAATAACAAATCTAAAATCTGGGAATATGTGTCAATTAGGGAGATGATTTTGATTGATTAATTAAAAAAAAGTGGCTGATCTTTCGACCAGCCATAAGCGAAAACATTAACAACACATAGGGAATGTGCTGGTGTGGATTATTCAACGAAAATTAAAAACAGTCAAGTAAATAACACAATTAACATTTGTATAGTGGGATTGTTATGCAAAAATTAAAAAAATATGGATTTTATGACGCGAAATACGCCATTTTGTTGAATAAATGCTGATGGTAGGTTTTGTTTGTAGAAAAATGGTGGTAGTTTGTTAAAACACATCATTTGTATTGACAAAAATATACAGGGGAGAGCATGAAGGCATTACTTGAAAAATTAAAAATTGATTCATTTTTATTAATGTTGGTGACAGTGATTGTTTTAGCCAGTGTTGTACCATGTGAGGGCCAAGTCAAAGTGGGTTTTGAATATGCCACAACAGCCGCTATTGCATTGTTATTTTTTATGCATGGCGCGAAGCTATCACGGGATGCCATTCGACAAGGCATGGGGCATTGGCGTTTACATTTATTGGTCTTTGCTAGCACTTTTGTGGTATTTCCTTTATTGGGCTTGGCTTTGTACCCGCTGATGCCACATTGGATTTCACCAGCGATTTTCATGGGTTTTTTGTATTTATGTGCATTGCCAGCTACCGTGCAATCAGCCATTGCCTTTACATCTGTTGCGGGTGGTAATATTGCTGCTGCCATTTGTAGCGCTTCGGCTTCCAGTATTTTAGGGGTGTTTTTATCACCGATATTGGTCAGTTTTTTAATGGGTTTAGAGGGGGGGCAACAGCAAGACTTAAATACAATGAATGCCATTGGTTCTATTTTATTGCAATTGACGTTGCCTTTTGTCTTAGGGCATTTGGCTCGCCCTTGGATTGCTAATTGGATTAACAAGCATCGAAAATGGGTTAGCCGTACTGATCAATCTTCTATATTGTTGGTGGTTTATGTTGCTTTTAGTGAAGCTGTGGTCCAAGGGATTTGGCAGCAAGTGGATGGTTATTCCTTGCTAATGATTGTGGTGATTAGTTGTGTTTTATTAACCGTGGTATTGGTGATTAATACATGGGCAGCTAGGTTATTGGGATTTGATTTGCAAGATGAAATCACCATTGTGTTTTGCGGCTCTAAAAAGAGCTTGGCCAATGGGGTGCCGATGGCCAATGTGCTGTTTCCTGCAGCAACAGTGGGGGTGATGTTATTGCCTTTGATGATTTTTCATCAAATTCAATTGATGGTGTGCGCAGTATTGGCGCAGCGTTATGCCAAGAAGACCAAGGTGCAATCAACTTCGCACTAATATAATGAGCATCATTCAGATACGACCATGTGGATTGTCATCTACATGGTCTTTTTTTGGGTTCGGCACTGGTTGCTCGCTAGAGCTCTAGGCTTTTTAAGTGTTCCTTGTGCAACTTGTCTAGAGCCACTTGTTCTCGGCGTTTAATCAAAGCTGCTTTTTTGGGGTCACTAATATAAGGCAAATCTTTGAATAGTTCGCGTTCAGTTAGCCAAATACGTCTGGTGCTTTGGTTTTTACTCATCACTATCCTTTGTCTGAATATTGATTGAATCATGACACAAGCTATGTTTCTACTTGATGACACTCTTTAACTTAGCACATTATTTGCTGCTAGTGTGAATAAAATGCCTTTTGCATGTATTTTGAGCGTAAATGGTATGATTTAACACCATAATCTGAGCAACACCAGAGTGGATATGGTTTTTATGAATGTTTTGAGCAAAAAAAAGCCAGTCACAAAAATATGACTGGCAACCAAATTACTACTTAACTTAGTGAGTGCATTCTAGCACTCGCTTTTTAAAAAGCAAAATGAAAAAACAAATACAATTAATCTTTTGCATGAATAAATTGACGTAAATCAATATAAAAATAAAAGAGATGCCATTTAGCTTACATTTCTGAAGATGGCGACAATCAGCAAATGCACGATATGTAAGGATTTGCAATTCACTTGTATGACATTGTTATATTTTAATTGCTAGGAAATCTTTTTCTATTGTATAGTATCTTGTGTTTGCTTTTGGCAACATATTACTTTGGCTGATGTGATGCAGCCCGTTTCTTTTGGCAAAGACAAATCATGAAAACCATTTATTTTTACCGACACGCACAAAGTTTAGCCAATGCAGGTGGGGTGAGTCAGCTGAATAAGCAAATAGCCCTAAGTCCACTAGGGCATGAGCAAGCGGTACGATTAGCAAAACGTCATTCTTACCCCCAAGGACCTGTTTACACCTCTGCATTTTTACGCACCCAACAAACAGCACAGCCTTTATTGGATAAATGGCAGCAAACGGCTACTATATTGCCATTGTTAAATGAATTTGAGGCATTTGATTTGACACTTATAGCTGGTTTAACTGGACCTGAGCGAACACCGTTAACCCAAGCCTATTGGCAAAAAGCCGATCCTGACACCAGAAATGGTCAAGCAGCACAAACACTCAATGAATTTAATCAACAAGTCTTGGCATTTATACCTGAATTAATGGCTTTGCCTGATCACAGTGTTGTTTTTGGTCATGGCATGTGGTTTATTTTGTTCATGTGGCATACTTTGGGTTTGGGAGTGAATGGCATGACAACAAATGACATGAAGCGTTTTGATGCTTTTCGCCAAGCTTTGCCCATTGGTAATGCCAGTTGTTATGAATTAACCTGTATTCTTGATAAACCATGGGTCTATGTTAAGGCCTTACCATAATAGCGCCATATCATGGCATGATGGGTTTGAATAAACCACAATAACGAAGGAGAAAACCATGGAAATTGTTTTGATTTTGGTGGCAATACAAGGCTTATTGGGGGCATTTGATACCTTGTATCACCATGAATACACGGAAAAACTACCGTGGAAAGAAAGTGCTCGCAAAGAATTGCTGATTCATGGTGTTCGCAATTTTTTCTATTTTGTCATTTTTATTTCACTGGCTTGGGTCGAGTGGCGTGGCGCTTATGCGTATTGGTTTGGTCTGATTTTTGTTTTGGAATTATTTTTAACATTGTGGGACTTTGTGGTTGAAGATCAAACCCGAAAATTACCAGCTACCGAGCGGATTACCCACACCATTTTGACTTTGAATTATGGTGTGGTTTTGGCTGCGATGGCACCACAATGGTATGGCTGGCTCAATCAGCCCACAGCATTTGTCGGTGTTAATCATGGCTTCTTGTCTTGGGTGGCTACTTTGTATGCGATTGGTGTGTTGGTTTGGACCTTGCGTGATTTATCCAGTGCATTGCGCCCAAAACGCCATGCATTGCCAACCATGGCGATTGAAACCGCACAACAACATTTTTTAATTACAGGTGGCAGTGGTTTTATAGGGCGAAAGTTGTGCCAAAGCTTGATTAATGCAGGGCACCAAGTCACGATTTTGTGCCGCAATAACGAAAAAACAGCAGGATTGTTAACAGGGCAATTCACATTGGTTAATGATTTAGCACGGATTAATATACCTGTTGATGTCATTATTAATTTGGCAGGTGAGTCCATTTCCACAAAGCGTTGGAGTTCAAAGCGAAAAGCGGTATTGCTCAATAGTCGATTGAACATTACTGAGCAGATTCTTCAGTTTATTGAGCACAGTCCACAAAAACCAGCATTGCTTATCAGTGGTTCGGCCATTGGCTATTATGGCACCAGTGTGGATGATACTTTTACTGAGCAATCAGCGCCAGTGGACAATAGTTTTCCGCATCAACTGTGTTTGGCATGGGAAAATTTAGCCATGCGTGCCCAAAATCAGGGTGTTCGAGTGGTGACTGTGAGAACAGGAATCGTATTGGGCCATGATGGTGGTGCATTGGCAGAACTCTTAGTGCCTTTTGATTTATTTGCCGGTGGGCGATTTGGCAGTGGTCGCCAATGGATGTCATGGATACACATCCATGATTATCTTGGTCTATTGGCACATATTGTGAATGATAAGCGTATCACTGGTGCCATCAATGCGACCGCACCAAGTCCAGTGACCAATGCCGATTTTAGTCAAATATTGGGTCAGGTAATGCACCGTCCCAGTAAATTTGCCATTCCAGAAACCAATGTGAAATTAATGCTAGGTGAAATGGCAGAGGAGTTGTTATTAAAAGGGCAAAAAGTCATCCCTGAAAAGGCTTTGGCAACAGG
>JASLDB010000038.1 GCA_030151665.1 Neisseriaceae bacterium | reverse complement strand
GTTCGCAAAGGTGGTGTACAACAATTTCCATTACTCATGGAGTTACCCACTTTTCGCTGGCCCAACTTTAAACACATTATTTTAAGTTTGTGGGATCGTGTTAGTGCCTTCTTAAAACGGGCTGGTACAGTTATTTGTGCAGTAACAGTTGTCTTGTGGTTCTTAGTAACCTACCCTGCAGCACCCGTTGATGCCACCATGCCTGCCATTGAATACAGCTATGCAGGTATGTTAGGCAATGTTATCCAACCTTTGTTTGCGCCCATTGGCTTCACTTGGGAAATGTGCATTGCCATGATTCCTGGCTTTGCTGCACGAGAAGTCGTTGTTTCTACTTTGGGCACCATTTATGCTGTGGGTGGTTCATCAGAAGAAGCCGTACACCAATCATTGATTCCATTGATTCATAGTCGTTGGAGCTTGCCCACTGCTTTTGCTTTCTTGGCTTGGTACATTTATGCCCCCATGTGCATGGCAACCTTGGCGGTTATCAAAAGGGAAACCAAATCAGCCAAACAAACTTGGATGATTACAGCTTATTTATTTGTGTTAGCCTATGTATTTGCCTTTGCGGTATACCATATTACAGGATGGATTATTTCATGATACAAAACATCATCGCCGCTATTATTGTGTTATTTTGTGCAGCCTACATTACGAGAAAATACCTGTTTAAAAACAAGAAAAAAGGCAAAAAAGGATCATGTGAATCCTGCGATAAATGTGGTTAACTTAACATGAAGAAGAGAATAAATATGGTCACATCGGCAGAGGTTTTGCAGTTTTGGTTTCAGGAAATCACCCCACAAGAATGGTTTGGTAAAAGTGATGACTTTGATACCCTATTAAGCAATCGTTTTGGCAAGACATTAGCCGCAGCTAAAGCGGGTGAATGCTATTTATGGCGCACAACAGCACAAGGTCGTGTCGCTGAAATTATTGTACTGGACCAGTTTTCCCGCAATATCTATCGCAACACACCTACATCATTTGCCCAAGATGCCATGGCGTTGGCTTTAAGCCAAGAATTACTCAATCACCCTGATTGGCACTCGTTGAGCATTGATGAGCAAAAATTTGCTTTGATGCCGTTTATGCACTCGGAGTCACTAGCCATTCACCAATTGGCTTTACAACATTTTCAAGCATTGGGTGATGAAAACACCCTGAATTATGAAAAAATGCATTTGGCCATTATCGAACGATTTGGCCGCTATCCACATCGAAATGCCATTTTATCACGCGATTCAAGTGCCGAAGAAATGGCTTTTTTACAAGAACCCAATTCTTCATTCTAAGCTTGCCAAAATTATTGTAACCATCAAAAAAGCTGTCACACGACAGCTTTTTTGATGTGAATTTATTGGATTATCGCAATTGCAATATCAACCAATTCGCCAATTGGTTTAAGTGTTCACCATCATCTGGATACTGCTCAATCAGTTGATTCAATACAAGCTGAATAGTATCCACTTGGTAAGCGACACCTTTTAATTGCAATGCCAAATCTTCCAATGGTGCTGGGTTTAAGCTGTCCGTAAAAATTTTGGCCGCTTCAATAAGCCCTTTATTCACATCCAAGTGAAGTTCTACACCCCCCCAAGAAAATCGCTCATCCATGGCATGATTAAAGCTGGGTGCTTGACCAAAATTCCAATCCCAATCACTTTGTTTGTTAAAGTTATCCACAAAACCAGGGATATCAGGCAATTTATCCGCTGAAATGTATTCAGCAGCAACCGTTTCACCATAATAATCAAAAAAACTATCCACAATCGCTTGGCAAACATTATCATGATTGGCATCAGCCATGACATCAACCAAATTTGCCACACGTGAACGAACGGAGGTAATGCCTTTGGCTTGTAATTTTTTGGGATCGGGGTTTAGGTAATTGGCCAAACGGTTTAAGTCTGTATTGATTAACAAAGTACCATGGTGAAACCCCCGATCTTTGGTTTCTCTATATGCCGAACCTGACACCTTTCGCATACCATCTGTCGTTTTCATCACCAAATCATTGCGCCCTGAAATCTCTGCCACAATACCCAATTTGGCCAAGCCATCGACGATAATTTGAGTCGAAATACTTTTATCGTACTCCGGTTTACCAGCCATAAACGTAAAGCACGTATTGCCCAAATCTTGAAACACAGCCCCACCGCCACTGCTGCGCCTAGCCAGTTTGATATTATCTTCTGCCATTTTGCGCGTATTGCATTCTTTCCATGGATTTTGTGCTCTACCTATCACCACCGTATCGGCATTTCGCCACAAAAACATCACTTTTTGTGTGGGCGCCATGTGGCGAAAAATACTTTCTTCCACCGCTAAATTAAACCAAGGATCATTGGATTCTGAAATCAACAAACGAATCGCAGCCATGCTTCTTTCCTCTTGCCACCTGTTTAGTTGGCTTATTTTTGGGTTAACAGAACCACATTTTCCACATGGTGGGTTTGTGGGAACATATCCACAGCTTGGGTTACGCTGATATCATAAGCATCCGATAACAACGCCAAATCCCGTGCTTGCGTTGCGGGGTTACAACTGACATACACAATGCGCTTGGGTGCTGCCATCAGCAAAACATCAATAACTTCTTTGTCCATACCCGCTCGTGGTGGATCGGTAATAATCACATCTGGCTTGCCATGTTGCTTGATAAAATCAGGTGTTAAAATAGCCTTCATGTCACCTGCAAAGAAATCCACGTGATTTATTTGGTTATTTTGGGCATTGGCTTTGGCATCAACAATCGCTGCCTTGACATATTCAATACCAATGACTTTTTTCGCTTGATCTGCAATAAATAAAGCTATCGTGCCTGTACCTGTGTACAAATCATACACCAGCTCTTGCCCAGTTAAACCTGCCAAATCCTTTGCTACCTCATAAAGCACTTGTGCTTGTTTGCCATTGGTTTGGTAAAACGATTTGGGTCCCACATGAAAAGCCAAGTGATTCATGTGTTCAACTAAGCCATCATGACCGCTAACTTTGACCACAGGTAGTGCGCCATAGTGAGCCGCTTTATTAGGGTTATCAATGTAAAACGTCGCCATGATTTCAGGAAATTGCAAAGACAAATCTTGCAACAACGCCACAACAGCATTTTGATCTTGGGTACTTTTTAATTGGCAAATTAAGGTTATCATGATTTGCCCAGCCAAATTTTCACGAATCACCACGCTGCGCAACAAACCTTTATTTTTTTGGTAATCCCAAAATTTAAGCTGACGTGTCTTGGCATGTTGATACAAAGCGAAGCGAATCGAATTGGCAGCATCACTTTGCAAATGACAATGGGTAATGGGCAAAACAGCTTGATAGGAACCCGCAGCATGATAACCTAAAGTATCATGGGTAATACTCTTTTGGTTTTCGCCCTGATAAGCTTCGCTCGCAAAAGCAAACTCGGTTTTATTGCGATATTGCCATACCATTTGTGATGGTACGATATCTCGCGCCTCTTCCACCACCACCTTACCAATGCGGCTTAACTGCGCTTGTACTTCTTGGTTTTTATAAGCAAGCTGGGTTTCATAGGGCAAAATTTGCCATTGGCAGCCGCCACACACACCATAATGCTGGCAAAATGGTGCAATACGACTTGGACTTTCTTGCACCAAATTAATCACTTTGGCTTCTAAAAACCGTTTTTTTTGTTTGGTAATTTTTAAATCCACCACATCACCAGGCACGGCATGTGGCACAAAAATAACCATATCATCGACTTTGGCAATGGCCTTGCCTTCAGCTGCAATCTGGGTAATGGTGATATTTTTTAAAACAGCGGGTTGTGAATCAGATGGCTTAACCACAATACAGTATCTCAATGGTGTTTTTGAATACACCTATTTTAAGCGATAATACACAAAAAATCGCCTAAAAACATAGGCGATTTTTATTATGTGACACTGTTTAATCAAAAGACAACGGACATTAAGAAATCAGCACAATTGTCTAATCACAGCAAAATCAATACACCGTTCAATCAAAAAATCATATTAACTAAAAACCATCCTCTAACCTATTTATAGGTAGGCAAAAAAGTGGTATCCATATAATATTTTTGCGGATTTTTTTGATCAATATAGACACTGACCGTTTTTTGTTTGATGTATTCTGTTGGGTTAAAATCCAAATTATTGCTTTTGTAGCGAATCACCGTATTACTGATTTTATCGTGGTAATCTGCCACAATTTGGTATGGGGAGTGGCCATTAATCACCACATTGTCATTGGTAATCACTTCACTAATGGGTAAAACAACCAAGCTACCTGATGTGCGTAGTCGTTCTTGCAATTGCTTTTTTTTTGACATCGTAATTAGCGGAATTGCACCCACCAATACGAACACCATGGCAAACACTGCCAAGAAAATAACACCTTGCCCATGATCATGTGCCCACAATTGACCAATACTCGCCTCCACAGTAAACAACTGGTTAAAGCGATAAATTGCTAACACCAACATTGCCACACCAGCACCTAACAATACGGTTAAAATTTTCTTTACTTTATTCATTTAATTGATTACCTCACTGAGTATTGATTCACTGACATCAATTGATGCTTTTGATGTTAATCCATGTCATGAATATGTTCTGCACAAGTCGTTGTGTCAATCATTTATTCAGATAAATTTTTTAATGATTGCCAAATTAAATTCATCATAACACCGATGCTTTACTTATAACCATGTCATGCCATTTTTTATCCTCATTTTCCATTAATTTTCAAAAAAACCATAATCTTAACGAAAATAAATCCAAATTAAACAGAGCAAAAATCCAAAAAAATAGTGCCGATATCGGCACTATTTTATACCAGCTAATGGTTTAATTTTCAGTCGGAGCCAAGCGTGGCGCAATCATATTGGCGGGCAACAAAACGTCTGCCAATTTTTCTTCTGCCAACAGATTTTCTTCTCTTACCAATTCCAATACACCACGACCACTTTCCAAAGCATGTTTAGCAATGCGTGTTGAATTTTCATAACCGATGTATGGATTTAATGCAGTGACCAAACCAATGGAATTTTCAACCAATGCCAAGCAATGTGCTTCATTAGCAGTAATGCCATCAATACACAACTCACGCAACATATCGATTGCTCGTTGCAATGAACGAATAGAATCAAATAATTTGTAAGCAATTAAAGGCTCCATCACATTCAATTGCAATTGCCCTGCTTCTGCAGCCATGGTGACGGCCAAATCATTGCCCATGATTTCAAATGCCACTTGGTTGACGGCTTCTGGAATAACGGGATTCACTTTGCCGGGCATAATAGAACTACCAGGCTGACGAGCTGGCAAATTGATTTCTTGAATGCCTGTACGTGGACCACTACTCAATAAGCGCAAATCATTGCAGATTTTTGATAATTTCATTGCTGTGCGTTTTAACATGCCTGACAACAAAATAAAATCACCCATATCCGATGTCGCTTCAATCAAATCTGGTGCCGAACGCATAGGCTGTGCACTGATAGCAGCCAAACTTTCTACCGCCAATGCTTGGTAACGAGGATCTGCATTAATACCCGTGCCAATCGCTGTACCACCCAAGTTAACATCACCTAATAAATCAGGCATTAAACTGCTTAAGCGAGTAAAATCTTCTGATAGATTGGTGGCAAATGCTTTGAATTCTTGACCCAAGGTCATGGGAACGGCATCTTGCAATTGGGTGCGGCCCATTTTTAAAATACCATCGAATTCAACCGCTTTTTGATTAAATGATGCAATTAAGCCTTTTAAGCTATTTAACAAACCATCTTGACCCAATAACAAACCCAATCGAATAGCACTTGGATAAGCATCATTGGTTGATTGTGCCATATTCAAATCATTATTGGGGTGAATAAATGCGTATTCGCCTTTTTCTTTACCCATTTCTTCTAAGGCAACATTGGCAATCACTTCATTGGCATTCATATTTGTGGAAGTACCTGCTCCACCTTGAATCATATCAACAATAAATTGATCATGAAATTCACCATTGATAATGCGTTGACATGCCTTAACAATGGCTTGGTATTTCTCATTAGATAAATAGCCCAATTGATTATTGGCTTGTGCCGAAGCTTGCTTAACCATTGCCAAAGCCACAATAAAATCAGGATAATCTGACAATGTTACGCCAGATAAATGAAAATTATTGGCAGCGCGCAAAGTTTGCACGCCATAATAAGCATTGGCAGGAACTTCTAAGGTGCCAAGTAAGTCTTTTTCAAGACGGGTGGATACTGCTGTTGCCATACAAAAAACTCCATGAGTAGTGTGTTTCGTCAATGTAGGGGCGCATAGCCCGCGTTACCTGACATTGAAAACTTGAACCTTAATGGCCAAGTCACATCAGCGTGGTGAATTTTTAAGTCATGAGACAATAGGTTGCAATCAACCCAAAGACGGCATCATGCCTGTGATTATTTCCCCTGTTACTCATCCCTAAAAACGCAAAAAAGCCCAAAATGGGCTTTTGAGTCCACGTAAATCCATTTGCTCTTCATGCTTTTGGCTTTTTTATCATTAATTGATTATTTTTTAAGCTCTATTTGAGTATAACGAATTTTAAAAGGTATATCTATTATTTCTTATAGAAAATTGCGCTAACACCTTGTTATCCATTTAATAAATTTATTTGTCATTTCAATTAAATTTCCAAAACCTCTACACAGGCATGAACACTGTCATCAATTTTGATACCAGAAACAAACCATTGTCTCTGTTGACATTCACGCCATAACCGATTTATCAGCTCAAATACCTTACCCAACGTGATGCCATCAAAGTGTTGCAATTATTGGCAATGACTGAATAAAAGCATGGTCTCAATAAATTTTCAGTAATAAACGCCCATCAAGATGAAATGATGCCTAAAGATGAGGTTTCATGTGTACCAAATCTCAATCATTTTTTGAATTGAAGATAATAAACCCTGACTGGGTATGAATACTAATAGGTATCAAAAAGCCAATTGGCATCAATATTAATTTAATGTTTTAGAACTTAGCTGAACAATACCATCACAATAATAATATGGTAACTGTGCTTCTTCAATTTCACACAACGTCGCAATGTCTTTGGTTGGATCAAATAGCAAACGTTCGCACACAAATAAAATGGCAATAAAAAAGATAGCATAGGGTCTATAAGTACTAGGTAACAAAAAACTGGCAACCATCATGGTTAATATTAATGAGCCTATCACCATACAACCTTGTTGTATGCTTTTGGCTTTACCAGATTTGGCTTTTTCATAACGTGCCTGCCCTAATGCAGCAACACCCAATGCTTCTACACGCTCTTCATAAGCTTGTCGTATACAAGAAGCAGTTTCTAGCATACCTTGATCAAACAACCAAAAAGTCATTTGATAATTGCCTTTGGGTAGGAGCACACTTGTTCTTTCATCTGTGTTTTTATCGACAACACTTTCTGCGTCCAATATCGCTAACCAATTTTTGTCTCTGTCAGCTTCCAGTACAATATGATGCGCTGAAGCAAGCGAAGCCACATCTTGTAAATAAGGCGGTAAATCATGATCCACATACAGTTGCAAAATAACTGAGGTATCCGCATCAAAATCATCAGGCAAGGTAATTTTATGCTTAATATCACCTTGCTGATTCAAAACACAAAGTTTCAATGCTTGCCCATCACTTAAGGCCTCAATTATTTGTGGTTGCATTATCATTGCCCCTGATTACTGAATCTTTGAATCCCATTTTATCACCTTACAGACAAAATGAATTTGTCATGGCAAATTATAGCCGTATTACAGCACCTTCACCAAGTGAACCGCATTAAAAAAGGCCACACAAGGTAGCCTTTTTTGTTCAATCGCAATCAATTAATCATCTGTACGGTCACGAACCAACATGATAGGCATGTCAGCTTGGCGCAAAACACCTTCTGCCACAGAACCCATTAGCAAAT
>JASLDB010000309.1 GCA_030151665.1 Neisseriaceae bacterium | reverse complement strand
AGCAGCGGCTTTTTGCACTGCAAAATCCAAACCTTCACACCAAAACACTGCCAAAGCCGCATTAAATGTATCTCCTGCGCCAGTGCTATCCACCACATCCACTGCAAAAGCGGGTTGATGAACGGTTTGTCCTTGCTGGTTCACATAATATGCTCCCTCTTTTCCCGATGTTAACACCACCGAAAATGGCAAATTATGCAATGTCTCTTTAGAAACATCGTGACCAATTAATTGCTCTAATTCAATCAAATTTGGCGTTAAAATCGACAGTCCTTGCAGCAATTTAGTGGATAATTTTTGCATTGGCGCAGGATTTAAAATAAAAGGCTTTTGGTATTGTTGTGCCAATTCACAAGCAGCCTCTACACAGGGCATGGGAATCTCCAATTGGCAAATCACCACATCGGCAGCCATAAAACATGCCTGAGCAGCTTGAATATCAGCAACCGTTAAAGCATGGTTTGCACCTGCTACCACAATAATGTGGTTTTCACCTTCTGCAACCGTAATACTGGCAACACCAGTCGCCACACCATCTAGTTTTTGAACATAATCAAGGTTAACCGTTTCTGCAGCCAAAATACGACATGCTTCTTGACCAAAAGCATCATTGCCCACAGCACTTAGCAAAGTAACTTCTGCCCCCAAGCGACTGGCGGCAACGGCTTGGTTAGCACCTTTACCACCCAATAAGGTTTGAAAACCCTCGCCCAATAAGGTTTCACCCACTTGAGCAAAACGAGAAGATGTGGTGATCAAGTCCATGTTAATACTGCCAATAACCAATATTTTTGGGGGTGTTGTGTTATTCATCTTGTATCCTGTGGTGGTTTAATCGCTGGGTATTCCGTTGCTATGCCTGATTGCCCATATTGCCTGGTACTCATCCCTGTCATTTTTTTAAAAAAAGCAGCAAAAGCACTGTCATTGGCAAAACCCAAACCCAATGCAATCTCAAGCAAAGGCATCTGGCTATGCAATAACTCAATCGCTTTTAATAATCGCCATTGTTGCCGCCATGCTTGGTATGTCATGCCTGTTTCTTGCTGAAAAATTCGGGTAATGGTTTTGGCACAAGCGCCCACTTGTGTCGATAACTCATGCAACATGGGAGGTAAATCGGTGGTAGATAGTTTTTGTAAACGGTAATCTTGTGGCCAAGGCAATAAAACATTTTCTGTTTTGGCAACTGCTAATTCATCCCACAACACTGCTAACCAATGGCTTTGTCTTGATTCACTTAACCAATCGCTTTGCCAATCTGAAATGGCAATATTTTCCAAGATGGATTGCAATAATGGTGTGGTGGCAACAATTCGATACTTGTCAGGCAAATGCTTAAAAACAGTTGTATCAATGTATACCGACCGATAGCCCACCACTTCATTCAACCTGACCTGATGGCTACAAAATGGTGGAATCCAAGCCAATTTTAAGGGTGGTAAAACCGATATTGCCTGCTCCAAAATAATCTGCATTGTACCACTTTGGGCAAATAGCAATTGCCCTTTGCCATGACTGTGCTCACCAGAATCATGGCGCACCAACCGAGAAGCAATCCCAATAATCGGCATGGTCATTGTATCTGCATCAAATACATCTTCGCTATCTATCCACGCCAATATTGCCTCCCATTAATTGTCCGATTTAAAACATATTTTGTCTTTTTCATTATAAAACGAAATTCACAATGGCACTATGATGCTATCTGTTTCACTCATCAACAAAATACCATGAAAAAAATACTGTATATGCCATTATTAATGGCACTAATCATGTTCCCACAAATTGTGGAAACCATTTACAGCCCTGCCTTACCAGCCATTGCCAAATCATTCTCAGTTTCTGCCAATCAGGCAGGACAAACATTGTCTTGGTATTTTTTGGCATTTGCGATGGGTGTAGTCATCTGGGGCTATGCCTGTGATATTTGGGGTCGCAGACCCACTGTTTTATTGGCATTAATGGTTTATGTCATTGCCAGTATTGCAGCTTGTTATGCCCCTGATTTTACATTTTTATTGTTGTGTCGTCTGTTAATGGCATTTGCCGCTGCCATTGGTTCTATTGGCACCCAAACCATGATGCGTGACCAATTATCAGGTCATCAATTGCGTCAAGTTTTTGCAGTAATGGGCGTTGCCATGGCAATCAGCCCGATTATTGGACTCATCAGTGGTGCTATTTTGGTGCATATCGCCAGCTACCAAGGTGTGTTTTGGGCATTGGCTTTTTTGGCGATTGGGCTTTTGGCTTGGTGTGTGGTATCACTACCCGAAACAAGGCCCCATGATTATCAACGCCCACTTTTTTGGCAAACGGCCAAAGACATGATCAACGACCCCCATATTTGGCAGACCGTCGCACTGATTAGTTTATTGAATATTGCGCTATTTTCCTATTATCAACTGGCGCCTTTTATGTTTATCCAGCTGGGTTTTAGTGCCAGTGCTTTTGGTTACAGTGGCATCTTAATGGGTTTAGGCTCATTCATGGGTGCATGGTTAAATCGATATTACTTGGTCAAACAAGTCCATTATCAAACCATTATTTTTCGTGCTGCCACCTTGGCATTCATCTGTGCCATTTCACTATGGATAATCCAACACCACATTGTGTTTATCATCCCCATGATAGGCATTGTTGTGGCTTATGGCCTGGCCATCCCCAATATTTTAAGCCTTGCTTTTAAAGATTATGGTAATCGTTTAGGCACCGCTGGTGCCATATTGGGTTTATTGTATTATCTGGGTATCGGTTTGGGGTTAATGCTGGTGGCACAATACCAAAATTTGGGCTTGGCTTTGAGTATCATTGCTGTTTTTTTGGTTTTACTCACCTGCCCAAACCGCAAAGAACATAATCATTAATCATAAAAGAAAGCACCAATATGGTGCTTTCTTTTATTTATTTGCCAATGCAGAATCGGCTGAAAATAACCCCCAATAAATCATCAGCAGTAAATTCCCCTGTGATCTCATTGAACGCTATTTGTGCCAAGCGCAAATGTTCTGCTAAGAGTTCAATTTGATTTTGATTGCACATGTCTGCAAATTCTAACTCTGTCACTGCTTGTTCTAAGGCTTTAATATGCCGTGTTCTGGCCAAAAATAAGCTTTCACTTTCACCTTGCCAACCCACTTCTTGCAATAAGGCTTGGCGTAAAATAGCCAGCCCATCACCTGTTTTGGCTGACAATGTTATTAATGCATCAGCTTGGGTGAGCATTTGATTTTGTTCTGTTTCACGTGAAACATACGCAGCCATTTCACCAGTTAAGTCACATTTATTGTGAATTTCAATACGCTTTAACGTACTGGGCAAATCCCGTAAGATACCTTGGGTAATCTCATTCACCCCTTCTCTTGGGTCAATCAAAACCAAGGCAATGTCCGCTTGTTGAACCGCCTTTTGGCTGCGCTCAATACCAATGCGCTCAACCACGTCATCGGTTTCACGCAAACCTGCGGTGTCAATAATGTGCACAGGCACACCGTCTAAAGTAATCTGCTCACGCACGGTATCTCGTGTTGTACCCGCAATATCCGTCACAATCGCAATATCATCTCCTGCCAAAGCATTTAATAAAGATGATTTACCCACATTCGGTGCCCCCACCAAAACCACGTTCATGCCCTCACGCAAAATCGCACCTTGCTCTGCATTGGCCAAAACATCATTTAACTGTGCTTGAATTTGGTGTAATTTGCCTTTGGCATCTGCTGCTTCTAAAAAATCAATGTCTTCTTCTGGAAAGTCCAAAGTGGCTTCAACCAACATTCGCAGCGTAATCACATTATCGACAAGCGCATGGATTTTTTCTGAAAACGCCCCTTTTAATGAGCGTAAAGCCATGCGAGCCGCACTTTGACTAGAAGCATCAATTAAATCGGCAACACTTTCGGCTTGAGCCAAATCCAATTTATTGTTCAAAAATGCCCGTTTGGTGAACTCCCCCGGCTCAGCCATGCGAGCACCTAGCGCAATGCAACGCTCCAAGAGCATATTCATGACCACAGGGCCACCATGCCCTTGCAGCTCAATGACATCTTCACCAGTAAAGCTTGCAGGTGCTGCAAAATACAATAGCAAACCATTGTCGATGGGCTCACCCTCTTCACTCAAAAAGTCACTGTACAAAGCAACACGGGCTTTGGGTGTTTTTCCCCCAGTAATCAATTGCGCCAATGGCAATAAATCTTTTCCAGACAAACGAATAACACCAACACCACCACGACCCGGCGCAGTGGCTATAGCAGCAATGGTTGGGTTGTTTTGCATAACAAGGCTTTCTAAAATAACGGCAAGGCTAAAACGCTATTGTAGTGGATTTGTGCACGAAGCTCTACGCACGATGCTTTTATTCGACAAAGAAAAGGCAATCTCGTCCAAAGTGGGTGCTCACCCATTTTATTTTTGACTATTGATTTCCGTGCCCAAACCATCACATTCCAACAATACCATTGCCTGTTCTGTTTCCCCCGAGATTGTGCAGCAAACACCAACCAAAGCCTTTTTACCCCCTGATACAGCGCATGAGCAGTTGTCGACATTATCGCTGCCCCATCAGATATTCTTGGTCAAGCACTCCACCCTATTGGTTTTTGCTAAATTGAATCTCTATGGCTTTAACGAAGACACGCTATTTTATTGGGTTCATCAAAAAACGTAGCATTGCGCCAAACCATCATGGCTGAACATGGGTAACACCTTGATGATTGGCATCAGCCGTTTGTGAATGAAGCCGTGTGTAGATAGGAAAAAATAGTAGATTAATGCTGGCCGTTCTTTAATGGGCGGCTATATTTGCGGGAGGTTAATAAATTATTTTATAATTAAAATATTACATATCAATAAAAAGACATCTGGATGAAATTCTACCGAAACGCTTCATTTATGTTATTGCGATGCATTACATTGTGGTTTGTTCCTTTGTTATTAGGTTTCCTTTTGTGGAATTATGAAACCGAACCATCCGATTTTGATGTTATGGGTGGTTTTAACGTATTTATGTCTGTATTTTTTTTTATGCCATTGAGTGTGCTTAGCTTATCTGCGTCATATGATGCTTTTTTGAAATACAAAAATAGACACAAGCCCACAATATCAATTAATCCAAATGGATTGCGTTGTCCTTTTTTATTGAATGACCGAATAGAGATACCATGGAATAATATTTTAAATATTCAATATGTTAAGGAGAGGGCTGGGAACCAATATTTTTTGCAAATCTTTATTGAAGTAGCCAATCATCAATACTTAGGAAAATT
>JASLDB010000305.1 GCA_030151665.1 Neisseriaceae bacterium | reverse complement strand
ATATGCTATATTCTGCTGGTGTTGACCGTGTGTTGACCGTGGATTTGCATGCAGACCAAATTCAAGGCTTCTTTGATATCCCTGTGGATAACATTTATGCAACACCCATCTTGACCAATGACATTATGCAACAACGCATTGAAAACTTGGTGGTGGTGAGCCCAGACATCGGTGGTGTGGTTCGTGCCCGTGCGGTGGCAAAAATGTTAAACACAGATTTGGCAATTATTGACAAACGTCGTCCAAAAGCCAATGAAGCTGAAGTAATGAATATTATTGGTGATATTCAAGACAAGACTTGTTTGATTATTGATGACATGATTGACACTGCAAACACCTTGTGTAAAGCGGCATCTGCTTTAAAAGTACGCGGTGCTAACCGTGTTTTGGCTTATGCTACTCATCCAGTGTTTTCAGGTGCTGCTATTGAGCGTATTCAGTCATCTGATATTGACCAAGTGGTTGTGACGGATACCATTCCATTAAGCGAAGAAGCCCAAGCTTGTCCACGTATTCGTCAAGTCAGCATTGCTGGCTTGTTGGCGGAAACAGTGCGTCGTATTAGCAACGAAGAATCGGTTTCTTACTTGTTTAATGAAGATTTAGTTTCACCAGGTGTATTTTTACCTTAAAATACAGCCTCTTTAAAAGTCACCTTAAGCTGGTCGCGGCCGATGGTGACGACTTATCTTTGGAGTTTTATATTATGGCATTTGAAGTAAAAGCTTCTGTACGTGAAGCACAAGGCACTGGTGCGAGCCGCCGCCTACGTCGCGCTGGTCAAACCCCAGCAGTTATTTATGGCGAAAACCAAGAGCCTTTGGTTGTTGCTGTTGATGCGAACAACTTGTTCCATGCATTGAATAAAGAAGCTTTCCATAGCTCAGTATTGAAACTGAACTTGGATGGCAAACAAATCGACGTTATTGTACGCGATTTCCAAATGCACCCATTTAAACCAGCTGTTCAACACATCGACTTCCAAGCCGTTGAATTGAACACCCCTGTTAAAGTAAAAGTGCCATTGCATTTGATTAACAGCGAAGTGTCTCCTGCTGTTAAATTGCAAGGTGGTCGTGTTGCTAAATTAATGGCTAACATTGAAATCATTACTTTACCAGGTAATATTCCAGAATTCTTGGAATTGGATATGTCTAAAGTAACTGGCGGTCAAATTTTGCATATTTCTGACGTTAACATGCCAGAAGGTTGTGAAAGCGTGTCTTTGCGCCGTAACGAAGACTTAGCAATTGCTTCTGTTACTGGTAAAAAACGTTAATTTAAACGTTCAAACCATAAAAAATACCCTGGTGAAAACCAGGGTATTTTTGTTTTAGGGTGCAATTTTGGTCAAAATGTTTTGAATGTGCTTGATATATTGATCATCGTATAAGTGTTCGATGGATTGCTTAATTAATGTATGTGCTGGAAGTTCAGTTGTGCATGCTGTATTTAATAATTGAGTAAGCATGGCTGTATCGCCTGATGTATACAATAGCCCATTTTCTTCGGTGATGATTTCATCAGGACCCGTAGGACAATTGGTGCTAATACAGAAAATACCATGTGATATGGCTTCTGTTAAAACCATACCAAATCCTTCATAGGTTGAGGTTAATACTAGTGCAGTAACTGTTTTAATATGACCTCTAACATATTCCCAAGCATTTTTTTGCCAGCCATGCCAAGTTATTTGATTTTCAATATTGAGTTCTCTTGCCAAATCTTTGAGCTTTTTTAAATCATCTGGTTGTCCATCACCAATAATCTCTAGCTTAGTATTTTTATGTTGATTGGCCGCGAATGAATGAAATAATTCTTGAAGGTTTTTTTGGTCTTGGTATTGGATTCGTCCAATATATAAAAAAGTATGCTGATTTTCTGGTCGAGTAATGGTGCTTTGATTTCTTGTTGTTGGATTGAAAACAGTAAAAATATTATCCGATTGAATACCATGCTCCATCATTTGTTCTTTGATTTCATCACAAATGGCAAAATGGTAGTTGGCTAATGCGATTCTCTTTTGGTGTTTGGGTGAAAAAGTGTCAAAAGAAAAATGTGTCCAAGAAATAATGGCAGGCTTATTTTGAGTATTTTGCGTTGCTTGATGTGCTACAAGAGTGCCGAGTGAATTATAGGTAATAATGGCGGCAACTTTTTGTTTTTTTAGTAAATTTGCTAATTGGTGAGTAGCTAAATGCCGTTCAATCACTTGGATAGGAAAGGCTTTTCCTATGAATTGATGTTTAATCCCCACTAGCCAATCAAAATTGTGTTTTTCTTTTGGCGTGCCAATGAGAACAAAGGTTACTTCATATTGCTGAGTCTCATTCATTAGCCGATACAGTTTTTTAAAAACCGTTTCCATGCCACCAAAGCCACTGGTTAGACCACCGATAATCAATATTTTTTTCATGTATTCAATCAATTGCGTTAAGTATGTAAGCAGGTTTTTCCTGTTTATATAACCATTATCAGTGAGTGAAATGGTTAAGATGGATTTTTTTCAGGTTTAACTGAAATTTGATGATGCTTTTAGCAAGGTGTTAAAGACACCAACACACGAGCACTTGTCACGGGTTTTTCACGTTGCCGTTGCCAAACTTCGACCCAAACACTGCTGATTCGAGAGCCTGCTTTAATCATTTTGCAAACAATATAGGCATCTTCTGGTTTGCCTGGGCGAAGGTAGTCAATATTGATATTAATGGTTTGTGGTAATAAGTCGCGTTCTTGCATTTTGTGGACAAAAAACTGAGCGCAGCTTTCCATTAAGCCACCCAGTAATCCGCCATGCAAACTGGTGCGGATGGTATTGCCAATATGGTGATTTTGAGCTGGCAGGTAAAAAGCCATTTCGTTATCCAAAGTACCTACATTTAAGCCAATAAACAAAGCATAAGGCATGGCTTGATGCAGTTGTAAGGTCAGGTTGGTGTCAGGAGTAAAATTCATGCCAATAATGCCTTTTGTTCAGGTGTAAGTTTGGTGCGAATAAAGGTTGCGGTGGCGATGGTAAAGGGATTATGGTGATCTTCTTGGTAACAATGTGCCCGAACATAGGCAATATCACCCTCTTCATTATAGCAATGTGCTTGGCAAAAAATGGCCTGGTTTGCGTGGGGTTTCTGAATGTGGTCAACACGCATATCAATCGTAGCCAAACCTTCTAATTCAGGCATCTTGGTGGTCACTGCTGATGCTGCAGTGACATCAATTAATGTGGTCACAATGCCGCCGTGCATAATTTTCTCATGAGGACTGACTTGCAAGGTATCTTGAAACGGTACCATGAATGTTGGGATATCATCTACAAAGCTAACCATGGTAAGTTGAATGGCTCGGCAATGTGGCAGTGTGGTGTAATAGCCACTGAGTTTTTGTGCGACAAAGCTGATTGGCTGGTTCATCATGGGATTCCTTTTAGGTTGCTTGTGCCAAAATCGTAATGGGACCGCAAGCATATTCTTGCTCTAGGCAAATTTTATTTTCTTTAACCAATTCCAGTATGGCAATGAAATTGGTGACCACCAAAGCGGCATTTGCACCTTGGACAAATAATTCGTGAAACACACAGCGAATTTTGTGTTTTAGTTCAGATAAAATCCATTGCATCTGTCCTCGGACAGATAATGTTTCTTGTTGCACCGTATGGGCTTGATGATTTTGTGCCCGAGACAGAATCATCAACCATGCTTTTTTCAAATCAGCAATACTCACTTCAGGCAGCTTGGTGACTATTTCAGGCGTAAAAGGGAATTGTACCCAATCAAAATCTCGTCCTGCTTGTGGTAATTCATCCAGTTTGAATGCTGCTTGTTTCATTTGTTCATAAGCCAATAGACGTTTGGCTAATTCTGCACGAGGATCATCCTCTTCTTCTAAATCCACTTGTGTTTGTGGCAACAGTAGTCTTGATTTAATTTCAATTAGGGTAGCAGCCATCAGTAAGTACTCTGCTGCCAAGTCAAAATTGCTGGTTTGCATGGTATCAATATACTGCAAATATTGGCTGGTAATTTGTGCCATGGGGATGTCTAAGACATCTAGGTTTTGTTTGCGAATCAAATACAGCAATAAGTCTAACGGTCCTTCAAAGCTACGCAAAATAATTTGCAAAGCATCCGGCGGGATAAATAAATCTTTTGGGACATCAAGAACAGGTTGCCCAAATAAAACAGCAATGGTGGTTTGTGTGTTCTTTGGCATTTTATGCAGTTTTCACAATGTGCTCAATGGCAGCATGGGCACAAAATAAGCCAACCGTTGCAGTGACAAGCATGGATGCACCATAGCCAGCACAAGATAAGCCTTGTGGGGCTGTTTGTATTTCACATGCTTTGCCTGTTTGGGGAGGAGTAATGTTTTCAGTAGAAAATACACATGGCACTTTCATTTTCTTTTGGGTATCACGACTGAAGCCAAAACGCTTTTTCAAGGTATAACGGACATTGGCCAGTAGTGGGTCATGGGTCACTTTGCTTAAATCTGCCGTTTGAATCAATTCAGGATGGCGTTGCCCACCAGCACTGCCAGATAAAATAAAGGATTGTTTACTGCGAACAAAATAATTGGCCAAAGCCGCTTTGACACGGGCTTGGTCCATGGCATCAATCACAAAGTCAAATTGACCTTGAAAAAAGGTTTGCATATTTTCTTCATCCACAAAATCTTCAATTAAGTGAATAGTGCATTCAGGATTGATTTGGGCAATTCGCTCTTGTAAAGCCATAATTTTGGGCTTGCCAAAGTCATCAGTTAAGGCATGTAATTGTCGGTTGACATTGGATTCGGCTACATTGTCTAAATCAATTAAAGTCATGGTACCAACGCCTGATCGAGCCAATGCTTCTGCAGACCAAGAGCCTACACCGCCTAGACCAATGACTGCTACATGAGCATTGATAAGTTTATTCGCACCATCTTCTCCATAGAGACGCGCGATGCCACCAAAGCGGCGTGAATGAATAGCTGAGGGTAGGTGTGTCACGATTGCTGCCTTAAATCAAAATTGCACGAAAAAAATTTGCCAATATTAGGATAAAGATTATACTAAACATTGAAGTGGCGTGTTAAGTTACCTTGCATATGCTCCTAATCGCCAAAATAGAGAAAAGGGAAAATAATGATTTATAAACACTTGGTTGTTGCAGTAGATGGTAGCAATACTTCCATGCAAGCATTAGAACATGCGGCAGAGTTGGCTCGCTTGTCACAAGCAAAATTAACTTTGGTTAATATTGCCAACCCAACGGAATACATGGCATTGGCACCAGAATTCTTGC
>JASLDB010000033.1 GCA_030151665.1 Neisseriaceae bacterium | reverse complement strand
ATCAATGTGGCTTCAGAAACACTCTCAGGTAGTACTGGAACGGTTACTTCAATAATAGACATAGGGTAATCTCCTGGGGTGCCGCCAAGCCCTTGCTTGGCGGGGGTGTTGTGTATTTATTTAATGGTTAAAGCGTCGTTAACAAGTTCTTTCAACTGAGCCACGTGTTTGCTCATGTAGCCAACAGCAGGAGAAGCACTTGATGGACGACCAGCGAAGGTTACTTTTTGTTTCGCTGTTGATAGTTCTTCAATGCGGTGACGAATTTGGTACCAAGCACCTTGGTTCTTCGGCTCTTCTTGTACCCACATGATTTCAACTGCATTTTCGTAACGGCTTAATTCAGCAGCAACGGCTTCGTAAGGGAATGGGTACAATTGTTCAACACGAACGATTGCCACTTTCTCTTCTTCTTCACGTGCTTTTCGTTCGTTGTATAGGTCGTAATACACTTGACCTGCACACAACACAACACGTTCAACTTTGCTGTCATCACGTTTCTCAACATCACCGATTACAGTGCGGAAACTAGAGCCTTCAGTGAAGTCTTCCAATTTACTCATTGAATCTTTGTAGCGCAATAAACGTTTAGACATGAAAATCACCAATGGTTTACGATATGGACGCAATACTTGACGACGCAATACGTGGAACATTTGTGATGCTTCAGAAGGCATAACCACTTGGATATTGTGTTCAGAACACAATTGCAACCAGCGCTCTAAGCGACCAGATGAGTGCTCAGGACCTTGACCATCATAGCCATGTGGCAAGATAGTGGTCAAACCACACAAACGGCCCCATTTGGTTTCACCAGAAGTGATGAATTGGTCAATCGCCACTTGTGCACCATTGGCAAAGTCGCCAAATTGCGCTTCCCAAATCACCAATTGCTCAGGTTCAGCAGAAGCAAAACCATACTCATAAGCCAATACCGCTTCTTCATTCAAGATTGAGTCAATCACCATGAAGTTGGCTTGGTTATTTGCCATGTTACGCAATGGTACATAAGCACCTTGATCATTTTTCTCACGGTTTTGGTCATGCAATACTGCATGGCGATGTGAGAATGTACCGCGACCAGCATCTTCACCTGAAATACGAACACCGTGACCATTGGTCACCAATGCAGCGTATGCCAAGTTTTCTGCCATACCCCAATCCACAGGTTGCTCACCTGCAGCCATGGCAGTACGACCAGCCAATACTTTTTTCACGGTATTGTGTAATTGGAAGCCATCAGGAACGGCTGTTAATTTTTCGGCTAAACGAGCAATATCATTGGCAGACAACGCAGTATCCACTGGTGTGTTCCAGTGTGTACCCATGTATTGACTCCAATCCACTGCATATTTGCGTTTGTAGTCGGTCAATGTAGTTTGTTCTACGTGCTCACCTTTGTCCAAAGCAGCACGGTAGTCAGTAATCAATTGATCGGCTTCAGCAGCAGTAATCACACCATCTTTTACCAAACGCTCAGCATAAATTGCGCGAGAGCCTGGGTGTTGGGCGATTTTTTTGTACATCATGGGTTGGGTTAGATAAGGATCATCACCCTCGTTGTGACCCAATTTGCGGTAGCAAACCAAATCAATCACAACGTCTTTGTTAAATTTGAAACGATAGTCCAATGCCACTTGCATCACATAACATACTGCTTCAGGGTCATCACCATTCACGTGGAAAATCGGTGCATCAACCATTTTAGCAATGTCTGTACAATACATGGTTGAACGGGTATCACGGGTATCTGATGTGGTGAAACCAATTTGGTTATTAATCACCAAATGCATCGTACCACCAGTGGTGTAACCACGAGTTTGTGACAAGTTGAATGTACCTTGGTTAACACCCAAGCCAATAAAGGCTGAGTCACCATGAATCAATACAGGCAATACGGCTTGACGGCCATTTTCGCCACGACGGCGTTGACGTGCACGCACAGAACCTTCAACCACTGGGTTAACAATTTCCAAGTGTGATGGGTTAAATGCCAAAGACACGTGTACTGCGCCAGATTCTGTTGGCAAATCAGAGCTAAAGCCCATGTGGTATTTTACGTCACCACTTGGCAATTGAATGGCTTGCTTGCCTTCAAATTCACTAAACAAATCAGCAGGTGATTTACCCAAAGTGTTCACCAAAACGTTCAAACGTCCACGGTGAGCCATGCCGATAATCACTTCTTCAGTACCAAATTTGGTTGCATTTTGTACCAAATGATCCATCGCCACGATGGTGCTCTCGCCACCTTCTAAAGAGAAGCGTTTTTGACCCACATATTTGGTGTGCAAATAACGTTCTAAGGTTTCCGCAGCCGTGATTTGTTTTAAGATGCGTTTTTTCTTATCAACGTTATAACGTGGTGTTGATAAATCAGATTCAAAACGGTTTTGAATCCAATGTTTTTCTTCTGAACGGGTGATGTGCATGTATTCCACGCCAATCGTACCGCCATAAGTTTGTTTTAATTTTGCAATAATGTCAGACAAAGGCAATTTCAAGCTGCTTGAGAAGTTGCTGCTCACGCTAAATTGCGTTGCCATGTCTTCCGCAGTCAAGCCATGGTGTGCTGGATCCAATTCTTCACAGTATTGGCTACCCATGCGCTCCAATGGATCGATTTTGGCATTGCGTGTACC
>JASLDB010000278.1 GCA_030151665.1 Neisseriaceae bacterium | reverse complement strand
TTGGCACACAAGGCAATCACATCTTCATCAGCCAAGCCCAAAATAGCTGCCATCGCACCTTCGCCTTGAGGCACGGCTTCTTGCATTAATTGTGCGCGTAAACGCACCAATTTAACTGCATCAGCAAAAGCCAAACCACCAGCAACTACCAAAGCTGAATATTCGCCCAAGCTATGACCTGCTACTGCGCTAGGCAATTGACCACCCAAAGCTTGATAAGCACGGAAAGTTGCCACGCCCGCAGCCAACATTAAAGGTTGGGTATTCACAGTTTCATTAATCAATGCAGCATCTTCACCAGCTTGCATTGCCCATAAATCCTGACCCAAAGCATCCGATGCTTCATCAAACGTTTTTTTAACCACATCCAATGACGCCAAACCTTGCATCATGTTCAAACTTTGTGAACCTTGACCAGGAAAATAAAAAGCAAAAGCCATAATAACCTCTTTCGTTTGGTTCAAATTACAACGTGTTATCACGTTGTTGTAAATCTATTAAGATTGTTTTGGTGCGTACAATCACAGTCCATAAGCTGCCCAACACCAAAACCCATAAAACCGCAAACAAGACGCCTTGCGCCCAAATCACAGGCAAAAAGGCAGAAACCACAGCGCCAACACTCACCAAAGCCATGCGTTGCTGTTTGGCAAATGGGCCTAAAAATTTTTGGGGCAAACCACATGACCCACCCAAGACTCGAACATAAGCAGTCATCATCGCCAAAATAGCAGCCAAAAACCCCAATGGCGCTGACCATGACCAATGACTCAAACCATACGCTAAACCAATGAAAATCACTGAATCTGCAATGCGATCAGGTAATTCATTATACACTTCACCACCTGATGTTTTCATGCCGCCTTCCACTGCTACCATGCCATCAAAAAGATTGCACAATAATCGCATTTGTACCATCACAGCAGCCAAAACCAATGATGTCTTTATTAACCAAGGCTCATTAAAATAAAATGCCACCCAGAAAAAAAGACCAGAAAGACAAGCGAAAAACACGCTAAACACAGAAATGGTATTCGGCTGAATATGCCAACGAATCAATAAACCCGCAATACCTTGCATAATGCGGGCATTGCGAGCTTTAATGGGGCGACGATTGTCAATACTCATAAACGTCCTTTGCAAAATCCATCGGGCTTAGTATTTAACCAATACCGCACCCCAAGCAAAGCCACCACCAATGCCTTCTAGTAGCAAAGTGTGACCACGTTGAATGCGTCCATCACGAACACCTTGATCCAAAGCCAATGGAATGGATGCTGCTGAAGTATTGCCATGCTCTTGTACCGTCACAATCACTTTGTCCATGCTCAAGCCCAAATGACGTGCTGTGCTATCAATAATGCGCAAATTCGCCTGATGAGGCACCACCCAATCAACATCATCGGCAGTCACACCCGCTTCTTGCATCACAGCACTGCCCACTTTGCTCAAAGCTTTCACCGCAAATTTAAATACGCCTTGTCCATCCATTTGGACAAAGGGGTGACCTTCAACTTGCCCATTGCGAATTTGTGCTGGCGTTTGCAATAAATATGCATAACGGCCATCGGCTTCTAGTTTAGCGTGCAATACACCAGGCTCGGTACTTTCACCCAAAACCACTGCGCCAGCACCATCACCGAACAATACACAAGTACGGCGATCTTCCCAGTTGACAATTCGACTAAACGTTTCAGCACCGATAACCAATGCTTTTTTAGCCATCCCTGTCTTAATATAGGCATTGGCTGTGGTCAAGGCGTACATAAAACCTGCACACACAGCTTGCACATCAAAGGCTGCACCTTGGTGAATACCCAGTTTCTCTTGCACCAAACAAGCCGTACTGGGAAATTGCATATCAGGCGTTGCCGTGGCAACAATAATCAAGTCAATTTCGTCCACACTGACATTTGCAGCCTCAAGTGCTTTTTTGGCGGCAGCAACAGCCAAATCACTGGTTAATTCATCATCACTTGCAATATGCCTCGCTTTAATACCGGTGCGAGTGGTAATCCATTCGTCAGAAGTATCCAAACGCTGGCTTAAATCATCATTGCTAACCCGTTTGCTAGGCAAATAACTGCCCGTTCCTAAAATTTTAGCATATTGCATCTACTTCTATCCTATTTAGCAAAAAAGCGACCATCATGGTCGCTTTGTTTATTAACCATTGGGCTGAATGGTTTATTCAGCTTGTTCAACTGTTTGTGCTTGAGCCAATTTTTCCATGGCTTGGCCTATGCCCAATTCCAATTTTTCTTGAATACCAGCGCGTGCTTCATAATACGCTTCTTGTAAGGCATAATTAAAGCCAATGGCATCAGTACCACCATGGCTTTTAACCACCACACCACGCAACCCTAGAAAAATCGCACCATTAAAACGGCGAGGGTCAAAACGGCGTTTAAATCCTTTTAACACTGGCATGGCAACCAAGGCACTAAATTTTGACAGCATCGTGCGGGTAAATTCTTCTTTAATCACCCCACCCATCATTTTTACTGCACCTTCTACTGCTTTTAAGGTTACATTGCCCACAAAGCCATCGGTCACCACCACATCAATCTCGCCAGTAAAAATATCATCACCCTCAACATTGCCCACAAAGTTCAATGGGGTTTTATTCAGCAATTGATATGCAGCTTTAATGGTTTCTGTGCCTTTAATATCTTCTGTACCCACATTCAAAATACCCACTTTAGGCTGTGTTTTTTGTGGATACATGGCTTTGACCAAATAAGAACCCATTACACCAAATTGCATCAGTTGCTCTGGTGTACTGTCAATATTGGCACCCAAATCCAAAACACAAGTTGTCGTATTTTGTTGGTTAGGTAAAAATTTAGCAATGGCGGGTCGGTCAATGCCTGGTAATGTTTTTAAAACAAACCGTGCTGTGGCCATTAAAGCGCCCGTATTGCCTGCTGACACTGCCGCTTGAGCAATGCCTTCTTTTACTTGGTTAATCGCCACACGCATGGAAGAATCTTTTTTATTCTTCAACGCCGATTGTGGTTGTTCATCCATGCCAACCACTTCGGTGGCATGTTGTATGGTAATTTGTGCCATCGGTGCGTTCACTGCGGATAACGCACTTTGAATTTGCACTTCATCGCCCACCATAATTAAATGGGCATCGCGATGTCGCTCTAAAAATGCCACAGCCGCAGGAATGGTTACAGATAAACCAATATCACCACCCATTGCATCAACAGCAATTGTAATCATTGTTTCGCTTCAATCAAGGTAAGAAGCACCTAGCTTAACATGAGCCGTTTTTAACGAACAAGTTAAATACTGACTGCCATATCAAGTTGCGTGCACAAAACACGCCAAGCGCCCCATTATATAAGAAAAATATTTAAAATAGTATATTAACTCTATTCACCCAATAAAAAAGACCAGTCAAACTCGACTGGTCTTTTGTTAAATCAGTGATTATTCACCTTTGGTTTTTACCACTTTACGACCACGGTACATACCGTTAGGTGAAATGTGGTGACGCAAATGCGCTTCACCAGTTGCAGGATCTACAGCTACGTTAACTGCAGTCAAAGCGTCATGTGAACGGTGCATACCACGTTTAGATGGTGATTTTTTGTTTTGTTGAACTGCCATGTGAGATTACTCCAAAAAAATAATAAGTTACTGGCTTTTTTTCAGCCCCGCCAATGCCGCAAAAGGATTCGGTTTATCCCGATTAATGCGCTCGATGTCTTTGTTATTGCAAACATCATGCATAGGCGAAAAAGGTAGTGCCATAATTAATTGATCTTCCACCAAAGCCAAAACTGACAGTTCAGGCTCAACTACAATGCCGTCCAAATCAGGGTCTGTTAGCATGGCCTCGTCGATACTTACCTCATCTTTAAATAAAGTAATACGTACAACTTCATCAACAGCAAACGAAATGGGCTCTAGGCAACGCTGACATAATAATGGCAACTGTGCTTGAATAGATAAATCCAAATAACAACGCGTTAAATTATCCACACCACCTTTTAAGGTGAAATGAATTTGAGCATCGGTATTGGCTAAATATTCATGCGACCTAATGCGCTCATCTAGCTGGTTTAAAACCACTGTTTCAGTCAGTTCGTCACGCGTTTGAGCAAAGGCAACTGGGTCAATCAAAATAAGGTTTAACATAAACGGAGTATGATATAATTTTTGGTCTGATTTTGTCAATTTATTCACAGAATTTTATGAAAATGCTCCCTATTATTCTTGGCTCAAGTTCAGTCTTTCGCCAACAACAACTGCAAAAACTGGGTTTACCATTTACAGTAGCCAAACCCGATTTTGATGAAACACCACAAATACATGAATCCGCACACGACACAGCATTGCGCTTAGCCATTGGCAAAGCACAATCTTTGGCGCAAAAGTTTCCCAATCATTTGATTATTGGTGCCGACCAAGTGGCGTTTTGCCAAAATAAACAATTAGGTAAACCCATGAGTGTTGTAAAAGCACAGCAAATGTTATTATCACTGAGCCACCAACGCATTGATTTTTACAGCGCAGTCGTGTTGCTAAATACTAGCACGGGAACTTTACACCAATATGTCGATGAAACTCAAGTCAAAATGCGAGCTTTAACGGAAGCACAGATTAAAAACTACCTTGAAAAAGAGCCTGATGCTATTTTCTGTGCTGGTGCAGCAAAAAGCGAAGGTCTGGGTGCAGCATTGCTTGAGTCAATTCATAGCAGTGATCCCAACGCTTTAATTGGCTTGCCTATTTTTGCCTTGATTAACTTTTTACAAACCGAAGGCATTGCTATTTTATGAACAAACCCACTTTGTATTTGATTCCTACGCCACTAGGCCATGCTGATACACCATGCTTATTGCCTCATGAAAATGAATTAATCATCGGCATCACTGATTTTGTGGTTGAAGCCGAAAAAACGGCTCGTGCTCACTTAAAAGCCTTGGGGGTTACCACACCCATTCGTGAATTAAATTTACAAACCTTAAACGAGCACACTGACACCAAAGATGTTGCTGCTCTTTTGGCACCCATGTTGGCTGGTAAAAACATGGGGCTTGTTAGTGAAGCCGGCTGCCCTGCTGTGGCTGACCCAGGCTCCAATCTTGTGGCACTGGCACACCAGCATGGTTTTCGTGTACAGCCCTTAGTCGGTCCGTCCAGCATCCTAATGGCAATGATGGCCTCAGGTGCCAATGGTCAACGATTTGCCTTTAAAGGCTATTTGCCGCAAGAAAAAAGTGAACGATTAGCAGCACTTAAACACTTGGAAAAAATTTCCCAAGAAAACGATGAAACGCAGATTTTTATTGAAACCCCATACCGCAATGATGTGTTACTAGAAGATGCATTAACCACACTTAAACCCAGTACGCGTTTTTGCATTGCTTGCGACTTAACACTAGC
>JASLDB010000262.1 GCA_030151665.1 Neisseriaceae bacterium | reverse complement strand
TTGCCAGGTATTGCTGCTATTGCTTTGACTTTGGGCATGGCCATTGACGCAAACGTATTGATTAATGAGCGTATTCGTGAAGAATTGCGTGATGGTTTGCCACCACAAAAAGCCATTGCCAAAGGTTATGACCATGCTTGGGCAACGATTGTTGACTCCAACATCACCTCATTGATTGCAGGTTTGGCATTGTTAATCTTCGGTTCTGGTGCTGTTCGCGGTTTTGCTGTGGTGCACTGTATCGGTATTTTAACATCAATGTTCTCATCCGTTTTTGTGTCTCGAGCCATCGCCAACTTGTGGTATGGTCGCCGTCGCCACTTAGAAGCTGTATCCATTGGATCGGTTTGGCGCCCTGATGCAGATACCGTAGCAGAAAAGGAATAAAACCATGGAATTCTTTAAGATCAAACGTGATATTCCATTCATGAGCTATGGTAAGCTCACCACGGCAATTTCACTGATTACTTTTATTTTGGCCGTCTTTTTCATTTTTACCAAAGGTTTGAATTTCTCCGTGGAATTCACCGGTGGTACGGTGATGAACGTACAATACAAAGAAGGCGCAGATGTTAACGCCATCCGCTCTAAGCTTGAAACCCTCAAAGTGGGTGAAGTACAAGTACAAGCCATGGGCACTACCAAAGACATTATGATTCGCCTGCCCAATAAATCAGGTGACAATGATGAGCGTCTGCCTAATAAAGTCATGGACTTGTTAAAACAAGACCGTGCCGATGCCACCTTGCGCCAAGTTGAATTTATTGGCCCACAAGTGGGTGAGGAACTGGTACAACATGGTTTATTGGCCATTGCCTTTGTGTGTATTGGCATTATTATTTACTTGTCTGTGCGTTTCGAGTGGCGCTTTGCCGTCTCGGCAATTATTGCCAACATGCACGACGTGGTGATTATTGTTGGCTGTTTCGCCCTATTCCAGTGGGAATTTTCACTCACGGTTTTAGCGGGTATCTTGGCGGTACTGGGTTACTCGGTGAATGAATCGGTGGTGGTTTTTGACCGTATTCGTGAAAACTTCCGTAAACCACAAATGCGTGGCAAATCGGTTCCTGATGTGATTAACAATGCTATTACAGCCACCATGAGCCGTACCATTATTACCCACGGTTCAACCGAAATGATGGTGGTGTCTATGCTATTATTCGGTGGTGCTGCCTTACATGGTTTTGCCATGGCATTGACCATTGGTATTGTGTTTGGTGTTTACTCTTCTGTATTGGTGGCCAGCCCATTATTGCTATTGTTTAAACTTGACCGCGAAAGCTTGGTTAAAGTGCAAAAAAGCAAAGAAGAAGCTGTCGTTTAATTTACTCACAACACAGGCAGCCTGAAACCTGTGCGTTTTCAGGCTGTTTTTTTATGTTAGAACCCCATTATGATTAGCACCGTTATTGATTTTATTTTGCACATTGACCAACATTTGCAAGTATTAAGCGCTCAATATGGCCCATGGATTTATGGTATTTTGTTCTTAATTGTTTTTTGCGAAACCGGCTTGGTGGTCACCCCATTTTTACCGGGTGATTCTTTGCTCTTTGCTGCGGGGAGCATTGCTGCCATTGGCTCCATGAACATTCATGTCATGATTATCTTACTCATCATTGCAGCCGTTTTGGGTGACTGGGCTAACTTCACCATTGGCAAATACTTTGGCAGTCGATTGTTTGCTAACCCCAATTCTAAGATTTTCAAACGTGCCTACTTAGAAAAAACCGAAGCTTTCTATGCCAAACATGGTGGTAAAACCATTATCATCGCTCGTTTTATCCCAATTGTGCGCACCTTTGCGCCATTTGTTGCTGGCATGGGTCACATGTGTTATCGCCGTTTTTTCATGTTTAATATTATCGGCGCTGTGGCTTGGGTGATTTTATTTTCTTATGCAGGTTATTTCTTTGGTCAATTGCCTGTTGTCAAAAACAACCTTTCTTTGGTTTTGGTAGCGATTATTGTATTGTCTGTGGCACCTGCCATTTTTGAGATTGTCCGCCACCGTTATTTTAACCGTGACGCTGTAAAATAAATAAGGCAAAAACATGGCACACATTGCACAACTATCCGAACATTTAATCAACCAAATTGCCGCAGGCGAAGTGGTTGAGCGCCCTGCTAATGCTGTCAAAGAACTGGTCGAAAACAGTATTGATGCAGGCGCTGACCAAATCAAAATTGATTTGGCAGCTGGGGGCATCAAATTAATTCGCATAGAAGACAATGGTCATGGCATTGCTAACGACGAAGTAGCATTGGCATTGCACCGCCATGCCACCAGTAAAATCCGCTCATTGCAAGACTTAGAAAATGTACAAAGCATGGGGTTTCGTGGCGAGGGATTGGCCAGTATAGCTTCAATCAGCCGCCTTACCCTCACCAGTCGCAGCCAAGAAGATGAACATGCAGCACAAGTGATGGCAATCGATGGACAAATCCAAGACATTAGCGCAGCAGCGCATGGCATTGGTACCACGGTTGAAGTATTGGACATTTATTTCAACACACCAGCCAGACGCAAATTTTTAAAGTCGGAAAACACTGAATACGCCCATTGTTTAACTGCTATTGAACGCGTTGCCATGGCCCATCCCCAAGTGGCATTTACCGTTATGCACAATGGTAAGGCGACTTTAAAACTGCCCAAACAAGATCAAATGGCACGCATTGCAGCAATTTTGGGCAGTGATTTTGATGCAGCCGCTTTGCCTGTTGATTCACCCGAGAGTGAATTGATGATACAAGGTGCCATCACCAAGCCCAGTTTTAGCAAAGGTCGAGCGGACAAACAGTATTTCTTTATCAATGGCCGCTTTGTCAAAGACCGCATGTTAAGCCAAGCAGTTAGACAAGCTTATAGTGATGTTTTGCACCAAGCCTTAACCCCTGCTTTTGCTTTGTTTTTGACCTTGCCAACCGAGTTATTCGATGTCAATGTTCACCCCACCAAAACCGAAGTGCGCTTTCGTGATAGCCAAGCGGTTTTTCGTTTGGTGTTTCACAGTTTAAATAAAGTTTTGGCAGCCACCGATGCCAGTCAAACAGAAGCCATTAGCCAAGCGGCTGCTAGTTTGGCACAAATTACACCCCAGACTTCTTTGGATGGTATTCATTCTACTGATCCAGAAAGCAACCTAGCCAATTGGCAACCTGCACCCAGACGCAATCCATCCATGGGCACATTGGCCAACACCACCAGTGCTGGCAGTGGTTCTAGCACAGCACCCAATCGCCAAGCAACTTCCAAAGGAGCTGCATATGGTTTATCCTCTGCCCCCACGCAATTTAACCTAAGCTTAAAAGAAAATGCACGATCTTTGGCTGATTACCAGATTTTGTACCAACAAGATGATAACCACACCAGCAATCATCACCCAACAGATACCAAGACCGTTGCCACAGAGTCAGAATCCAATGTGTCAGATTACCCACTGGGATTTGCCATGGCACAATTATTGGGCATTTATATTTTGGCACAAAGCCAAGAAGGTTTAATCTTGGTCGACATGCACGCCGCTGCCGAACGGGTGAATTACGAACGCTTAAAAAGCCAAAAAGCCAATCAGCGTATTGAGCAGCAGCAATTGCTTTTGCCCATCACCATCCAGATTGGTCATGCCTTGTTTGCCACTGCCGAAAGCCATGTGGATGACTTAGCCAATTTGGGTTTGGACATTTCCTTGTTAACCGATGGTAAAATTGCCGTTCGAGCTGTGCCCAATATGTTGGCCAAAGGCAATATTGAATCACTGACCTTGGATGTGTTAAATGAACTAGCAGAACAAGGTGACAGTGCCAAAATTACCGAATTGGAAAACCGTTTATTGGCAACAATGGCCTGTCATGGCTCGGTGCGAGCAGGACGACAATTAACCTTGCCTGAAATGAACGCATTATTGCGTGACATGGAGAACACCCCAAGAGCCAATCAATGCAACCATGGTCGCCCCACTTGGATTAAATTGCGCTTAGAAGACTTGGATGCACTTTTTTTACGAGGACAATAATGCATTTACCCAAAGCCCTAGCCATCTTAGGGCCCACTGCCTCAGGCAAGACCCAATTGGCATTGGACATTGCCCAACACTACCCTGTTGAAATCATCAGTTTGGATTCGGCATTGGTGTACCAAGACATGAATATTGGTACCGCTAAACCCTCTGCTGACGAATTGGCAGCAGCACCTCACCATTTGATTGACATCATCAGCCCATTAGACAGCTATTCTGCTGCCAGCTTTTGCCAAGATGCTTTGCGTTTGGTGGATGAGATTCACCAAAGAAACCGCCTACCTTTGATTGTGGGTGGCACCATGATGTATTACAACGCCTTAACCCAAGGCTTGAATCATTT
>JASLDB010000258.1 GCA_030151665.1 Neisseriaceae bacterium | reverse complement strand
TTTTGCGTTTGGACCAAACCATGGCAACAGGTAAAAAAACGGCCAAAATAGTCAGTGCAATGGCGGCATAACCCAAGGCGGTAATAAACCCTTCTGGATAGAATAAAGCGAAGCACAATGGCGGAACAAAGGTGATCATGGTGACTTGTAAGCGTTGAGCCGTACTGTTCTTGCGGTGTAATGAATCAGCAATAAAATCAAATAAGCCCAAACTCACACCCAAAAATGAAGTGGCTAAGGCTAAGTCAGCAAAGATAGTCACTGTTTGGCTGACCATATTGGTGCGTAAAGATGTTTCAATTGTGGCAATAAAAGCCCCCAAGTTATCATTGGCAATCAATTGAGTTTGTGTGAAAATGCCTTGAATGGCTATTTGCCATAAAATGTACACAAGCAATGGAATGGCAGAACCAACCAATAAAATACGTTTAAGTGCTTTAATATCTTTGCCCACATAGCTAACAATGGATGGGATGCTGCCATGAAAGCCGAATGAGGTGAAAATGACGGGCAAAGAAGCAAATAGTAAACCTTTGCCAGCTGGCATGGCCATGAGGTTACTCATTTTGACATGCGGCAATAACAAGCCTAGCATCAAAATTAAAGCAATAATTTTCAATGCAAACAAGACTCGATTGACTATGTCAACCGAATGAGTGCCTATGGTCACGATCAAAGCAGCCAATATTGTAAAAATAATAACACCAAGATAAGATTGATCACTATGAATCACTTCGTTAATTTTGGTGTTCAACTGGCTACCACCACCAGAAATATAAGCTGCGCACAAAGCATAGAATAAAAATAGCACCGCGAATGTTGCCACAAGACGACCATTTTTTCCCAGGAACTGATATGCCAAAGTATGTAAGGTGGCATTTTGATCCGCGTGTTGGTGTACTTCTAGCATGAGCATGGCAGTGTATGACATTAATAGCCAAATAGAGACCATGATGATGGTGGCGGCTGTAAAGCCAATGCCAGCTGAAGCCAATGGCAGGGCTAACATGCCTGCACCAATGGTGGTGCCTGCAATAATCAAGGTGCTGCCAAAAATTTTGTTTTTATTCATGTATAACGCATTCTTGCAATGAAAAAGGAATAGTGGTTAATAATCAAAGGTATTGATAATAACATGATAACATCACATGGCATTTAATATCAGGATTATAAGCAAGATGTATACTGTTTGTCTTTGCTAAAATCCTGAAAAATAAATGATTTATTGATGTAATGTACTTAAAAGTTCTTTGGCATGTTCTTTGGTGGTCTCCGTAATAACTTCTCCACCTAGCATGCGGGCAATTTCATCAATGCGCTCTAGATCATTTAATGGTTTAATACTACTGACTGTTAATTGATCAATATCCTGTTTACTGACTTGCCAGTGTTGATTTCCACACGCAGCAACTTGGGGTAAGTGAGTAATTGCCAATACTTGGTAGCGTTGGCCCAACTTTTGCAAGGCTTGGCCAACCACTTGAGCAACACGCCCACCTATCCCTGTATCCACTTCGTCAAAAATCAAAGTGGGGACAGTCGTTAATGCACTCATGACCACTTGTAAAGACAAGCTAATGCGGGAAAGTTCGCCACCTGAGGCCACTTTGACCATGGGTTTTAGTTCACTGCCACGGTTGGTCGCAACCATGTATTGAATGTGTTCTACACCATGTGCGCTTGGTGGGCATTCGCTTAAATCAATGGCAAAAGTAGCACCTTGCATGGCCAGTTGCTGCATGCTTTGGGTGGTTTCTTCCCCAAGCTTTTTGGCGGCTTTTTGCCGAGCCAAGCTCAATGGTTTAACAGCAGCCCAATAGGCTGCTTCTGTTTTGTCCAAGGTTTTTTGCAATTGTTCCAAGTCGCCAGCGGCTTGTAAGTCATCGACTTGTTGCTGTAATGATTGTTGATGATTGAGTAAGGCCATGGGCTCTATGCGATATTTTCGAGCCAGCTGGCTTAAGGTTTGTAAACGACTTTCTTGAGCAGCCAATTCTTGAGGGTCGATTTCGACATCGGCAATGACATCGCGCATATTAGCAGAGACTTCACTCAGTTCAGCTTCTATCGAGTTAAGTAATTGAAAGCTTTCATCAAATCGTTTATCAAGGTGCGTTAATGAGTCGATAGATTGGATACATTGGTACAGTTGTGATTGTATGCCACCATCCTCATCAATTAGGTGTTCTATTTTTTGTGCTGCCATTAAAATATCAGCGGCATGGGCTAGGGTGTCATAACTTTGATTGATTTGTTCCCATTCGTTTTCTTGCAAGTTGGCTTGGGTGAATTCTTGTAATTGCCAAGCTAGGCGTTCACCTTCAATTTGCAATTTTTCGGCTTCATTTTGTGCTGTTTCTAATGCGACTTTGGCTTCTTGCCAATTTTGATAACAGATTTTAACCGTTTGAGCAAGATCCTCGCATGATGCAAAAGCATCCAGTAACTGACGTTGATTGCTTTCTTTGTTTAACGATTGGTGAGCATTCTGACCATGAATATCAACTAAATGGATACCGATATTCTTTAATTGAGCCAAAGTTACGGCTAAATCATTGATGTAGTTTCGACTGCGACCCTTGATATCAATCACACGGCGGATATTTAATTCAGCTAGATTATCAGTGGCTAAGCCTTGCTCAATTAACAAATTTTGCAATTTGGGTAAGGCTTGAATATCAAAGACAGCTGACATTTGGGCTTCATCAAAACCCCGTCTGACTTGGCTATAATCGGCCTTGTCACCTAATAATAGGCCTAATGCATCCAGAATAATGGATTTACCTGCACCAGTTTCACCTGTTAAGGTGGTAAACCCAGATTCAAAAACCAAGTTTAATTGATCAACAATAACAAAATTTCGTAATGATAAAGCGAGTAGCATTGATGCTCCTAGACCAATTGTTCGCCCCAGTGCAGTTTATTGCGTAGGGTCTTATAATATTGATAATCTGTTGGGTGCAAAACACGCAGTGGATTGCGATAGCGATGAATAATAATGCGATCCATGTTTTGTAATTCAATAAAGCTTTGTCCATCAAAATGCAAACAAGCATCCATGCCACGGGTAATTAAAATCTCAATTTCACAAGCATCGCTAATGGCGATCGGGCGATTGGTCATGGATTGCGGACAAATGGGCACCAAAGTGAGTGCACGCAAAGTCGATTGTAATATTGGGCCACCAGCAGCCAATGAATAGGCGGTTGAACCTGTTGGCGTAGAAATAATTAAACCGTCGGAGCGTTGGGTATAAACAAATTCTTTATTGATAAAGACTTCGAATTCAATCATTTGCCCGGTGCCGCCACGACTAACAACCACATCGTTTAGGGCAAGATGGGGTAAATCCAAATCAGCACCATCTCGAACAATGGTGGTTTCTAATAAAATTCTGTCCTCTGGCAAGTATTTTCCCGTTAACATCTGTGCAATGTCTTCTACCATGGTGCTATGAGGAACCTGGGTTAGAAAGCCCAAGCGACCTAAATTAATGCCAATTAGAGGGGTGCGATAAGGTGCGATAATGCGAGCCACAGATAAAAATGTGCCATCGCCACCCAAGACCATGACAACATGACAACGCTTACCCAGATCTTCTTTGTCAACCACTTCACAATCCGCAAAGTGTGGCATTTGTTCAAAATCTTGTATGCCACTGTGATCCAAGATGACGGTGAGATTTTCTTCCAATAAATAATTCAGTAAGGCATTGACAGCATGATGAATATCAGGTGTATTGGGGCGAATAACGATACCAATATTTTGAAATTGGCTGTTCATGGCAAAAACCTTTGTAAGCGAGGAGGGATATAGCAATGCTGGGAATATAGCACTACTGCCATAAGTGGGCAAACGAATCGCGTGCTTTTTTAAACTTTGGACCAATCACAGCGGCACAATAAGGTTGATTAGGGTTTTGAGCAAAGTATTGATCATGTTCAGCTTCCGCAGGGTAAAAAATACCAGCAGGTAAAATTTCTGTAACAATAGGAGATTGATATTCGTGTTGCAAATCAATCAACATTTTTTGGGCGATATTGGCTTGATCTGCTTCCATATAGTAAATACCAGAACGGTATTGCGTACCCACATCATGCCCTTGGCGATTCAGTTGGGTGGGGTCATGGATGGCAAAAAAGACAGTCAGTAAAGTTTGGGTGTCGATAAGACTGGGGTCGTATTCTACCTTGACCACTTCGGCATGACCTGTCTGGCCAGTACAAACCTCAGGGTAGCTTGGGTTATTGGTGTGACCGTTGCTGTAACCTGACTGGGCACTGTGCACACCTTTTAAGGAAGCAAATACCGCTTCAATACACCAGAAACAACCACCTGCTAATAAAATACTATTTGTCATTGTTTGACTCCATGGGATATGGTTTGATTAAGGCAAGCTGGCAATGGCTTGGGTTAGCTTCTCAAAGAAAGCATCAGCATCAACATCGGTATACCAATATGCATTGGGTGTTTGGTTGCCACTTTGCCACCAATCGACAACACTGGCACCTTCTGTTAATTGGCCTTGGGTTTCAATGTCGACAAAACATGGTTTGCCAGAAAATAACTCAGGGAAGACCACTGCTGCAATAGCACAAGGGTCATGCAAAGGGCCACCTTCTAAACCAAATTTTTGGGTGTCAAACCGCTCGTAGCTTTGTAATAAATCGGCTAGGCGTGCTCCATTTTGGTTGCCTAGTTGTCGCAAAGCATTCATGCGAGGCGTGGTAATGCAAGCTTTGTGAGTGACATCAAGTGGTAAAATACGAATGGAAACACCGCTATGTAAGACGATTTTGGCTGCATGTGGATCAACAAAGAAATTAAATTCTGCTGCAGGGCTAATATTGCCAGCTTCAAAATAACAACCACCCATTAAAACAATTTCTTTAATGCCTTGTATGCATTCAGGTGCCAGGCTAATGGCTTGAGCAATATTGGTTAGTGGACCAATCGGGCACAAGGTAATGCTATGAGGTGCAGCATTTAATAGGGTTTCTACCAAAAAAGGCACCGCATGTAGGCGCGCCAATGGTGTGATTGGGTCGTGACGCTCAACACCATCCAAGCCATTGGCACCATGAACCTCTTCGGCTGTGCACAATGGCTTGAGTAAAGGTTGACTTGCACCGGCAAAAACAGGGGTTTGTTTGGCATCTGCCCAATCGCAAATAATGCGGGCATTTTCTTGGGTTAGTGCCAGTGGGACATTACCCGCAACAGTGGTAATGCCCAATAGGTCTAATAAGCCTAAGTTTTGTAAACCAAAAGCCATTAAAATGGCAGCGGCATCATCTTGGCCAGGGTCTGTATCAATAATAAGTTGTATTTTTTGCATCATTGTCTTCAAAACAAGGTAAAATTAGTCTTTATTCAGTATATACGGTTGGTTGTGGCTATGCAGTTGATTCTTGCACCCATGCAAGGCTTGGTGGATGCACCAATGCGGGATTTGTTGACCCAAATTGGTGGTTTTGATGAGTGCGTCAGTGAGTTTGTGCGCATTACCCATACTGTTCATTCTCGATCCACTTGGTTAAAGTATGTTCCTGAACTAGCCTATCATGCCATGACACCATCTGGTGTGCCTTGCGTGGTACAGTTATTGGGCAGTGATGCCGATAATATGGCCGTCAATGCACTCGAAGCCATTGCTTATGGTGCGCATAAAATTGACCTAAATTTCGGTTGCCCTGCGCCAACAGTGAATAAACACCAAGGTGGTGCTGTTCTTTTGCAAACGCCAGAACGAATATACCATATTGTTAAAACCTTGCGTGAGCGCATGCCCGAAAATATTCCATTAACAGGAAAAATGCGTTTAGGGTTTGAGCACAAGGATTTGGCACTAGAATGTGCAGATGCCATTGCCTCTGGCGGTGCGTCACATTTAACGGTTCATGCCCGCACAAAAGTAGAAGGCTATACGCCACCTGCCCACTGGATTTGGGTTCGAAAAATTAAAGAACACGTAGCGATTCCAGTGACTGCCAATGGTGATGTTTTTAGTTTGGCAGATTACATCGATATTAAAACGGTTTCAGGTTGCGATAGCGTGATGCTAGGACGGGGTGCGGTTAGACAACCTAATTTGGCTTTGCAAATTAAGGCACATGAACGAGGTGAGGTACTTTTGCCTTTAACATGGGCGGCATTGTTGCCGTGGATCATGGTTTTTGTAAAGCGCTGTTGTCTGTTAGATGCTAATAGTAAATACCCTGTGGCGAGGTTAAAACAGTGGTTGGGTATGTTAAAATTGAATTACCCAGAGGCGGCCATGTTTTTTGAGAAAATTCGCCGCCTCACTGAAATTGACGCCATTATCATGGTATTACAAGAAGAAATTGACCATGCCATTTAAAAGCATACAATCTGCACAGAATGAAAAAATAAAACAATTGGGCAAATATCTTGCTCAAAATAAGTATCGAAAACAAGATCAAGTCGCTGTATTAGAGGGCAATCATTTGCTGTCTGCGCTACTTGATAGTGGGCAGCAGCCCATGGCAGTTTATGTACCTGAAGCCAAGTTGAACGATCTAGAAGTGATGCCATTATTAGACCAGTTGCCTGAATCTTTGATTTATATTGTGGCTGATGGAATCTTGAAGAAAATATCAGCTTTGCGTCAAGGCGAAGAAATTATGGTGTTGTACAATATTGTACCGCCTAAGGCGTTGCCAATCGATCAAGATTGTGTGGTATTGGAAAATGTTCAAGACCCAGGCAATGTGGGGACAATTTTACGCAGCGCTTTGGCCAGTGGTGTTAAACACATTGTCATCAGCACCGATGCAGCAGATGTTTATTCCCCAAAAGTTATTCGCTCTGGTATGGGTGCTCATTTCTCGTTGCAATTGCATATCAATACCAATATTCCAGATTTTTTGAGCCAATACCAAGGGCAAATATTGGCCACAAGCTTAGGTGAGCCCAATGTCTTGTTGTATGATGCTTCATTACAAAAAATAAATGCTTGGGTTGTGGGCAATGAAGGGGCTGGTGTAAGCATGGCTGTACAAAAACAAGCCGATTTATGCGTTAAAATTCCCATGGCAGGGCAAACAGAATCATTGAATGTGGCGATGGCCACGACGATTTGTTTATTTGAACAAATGCGTCAACGTTTTTATAAAGGTTAATCCATGCAGTTTACCGCTGAAAAGCAACAACAGTTAGAGGCCATTTTGGCCAATTACCAAGACACAGAAATGATGCACATTGATGAAGTGCGTGGTTTCTTTACGGCCATGATTTCTGGCCCTGATGAATGCAATGTCGCCGATTGGATGGACGTTGTATTGGGCAGTGAAGACAGCAATGCTGACAAGAAAGAAGCGGCAACTGCTTTAATCAATGATATGTTGGCCGATATTCACGCAGCGTTGCAAAACAAAACCTTTGCAACGGCTGATATTTTGGTGGCACCTTTGGATGGTGATCAAATCACAGGTTTGGCATTGTGGACCAATGCGTACTTGTATGCTTTGGATATTGTGGCAACGGATTGGTTTGAATTTGCTGGCAATGATGAAGATTTTGAGGATTTATTTTATCCATTGATGGCTTTGGGTGGTATGTATGAAGATGAAGGCATTTCTTTTGATGACAAAGAATTGCATAATTTTGCCAAGGAACTGCCTGATGCCACACAAGTGATTTATAATTATTTGCAAGCCACCAAAAACAAGCCCAAAACACAAAAACGTGAGGGGGATAAAGTGGGTCGAAATGATCCTTGTCCTTGCAATAGTGGTAAAAAATTCAAAGCATGTTGTGATAAATAAGATGTCCTAATGTGTGGCAGATAGTCAGTTAAAAAAACACCCCAAGCTTATTGAGTTTGGGGTGTTTTTGTATGGTTAGCGACTTTGGTTACTAATACCCATTAATACAGCTAAGATAAACATAATTGTTAAAGTGGCTGTGCCACCATAACTAACCAGTGGTAATGGAACACCCACGACAGGTAAAATGCCACTAACCATGCCCATATTCACAAAGGCATAACAAAAGAAAACCATGGTTAAAGCGCCAGCCAATAAGCGCTCATAAGTGGTTCTGGCATTGGCTGCGATAAGTAAGCCACGACCCAATATGACCAAATAAACTGCTACTAACAAAATATTGCCAATTAAACCGAACTCCTCACCAAACACCGCAAAAATAAAATCTGTGGTGCTTTCGGGAATATAATCCAGATGTGTTTGGGTGCCATTTAACCAACCTTTGCCCCACAAGCCACCAGAGCCAATGGCAATGGTAGACTGAATAATGTGATAGCCAGCACCCAAGGGGTCTTTGGTGGGGTCTAATAAGGTCATGACGCGAGTTTTTTGGTAGTCATGCATGCCATATTGCCATAGCAATGGCAGAGCGCAGCCCACACCAACCAAAGAAGCAAAAATAACTTTCCAAGGTAAGCCTGCGAAGAAAATCACAAAAATGCCCGAAGCCAAAATTAAAGTGGCGGTACCCAAGTCAGGTTGTTTTAAAATCAACATCACAGGCACTAAGGTAATGAGGAGGGCAATGGCAAAATGATACCAGCGCGTCAAGGTTTCATGTTTGTGAAAATACCATGCTACCATCATGGGTACACCAATTTTCATAATTTCTGATGGTTGGATGCGAGTGATACCAATATTAAGCCAGCGTTTGGAGCCATTAACACTAATGCCCATGATGGCTACGCCAAGTAGTAGTACAACGCCAATGGCATACATGGGCAAGGCAAAATTACTTAATACTTGCGGGCGGGTTCTGGCGATTACCCATAACATGATAAAGCCGATAATGGTGTGAATGGTTTTGTTTTCAAGTTGCCCAAATTGTTGCCCATCTGCTGAATAAAGTAAAAACAAACTCATTAGATAGATAATGGCCATGGGCAAAAACAACCACATGTCGATGGGATCAATAAATTTTTTCCAGTAAATCTTCAGTTGGCTATCTGGGTGCATTGTTGACTCCGACTGTGGGATTTGGAATAGGCATAATGCCCATGATTTGGGCTTCCGAATTAATACTTTTGTTCATGGCTGGTGGTTCATTTTTTAACTGCAATAAGTAGTAATCCATAACTTGTCGTGCCAGTGGTGCTGCTGAAGCACCCCAGCCGCCATTTTCCACAATAACAGCCACTGCTATTTGTGGGTCATTGGCTGGCGCAAAAGCAATAAACCAAGCATGGTCACGGTGTTGCTCTGCCAGTGCTG
>JASLDB010000205.1 GCA_030151665.1 Neisseriaceae bacterium | reverse complement strand
TCTATATTGGGCAAATGGCATGAAACGCACCGAATCGGGCTTTACTTTGATTGAATTAATGATTGCTGTGGTTATTTTGGGCACCTTAGCGGCACTCGCTTATCCCGCCTACACCAGTGTTATTAAAGACAATCACCTTAAAAAAGCGCGAGCCAATATCTTGCAAATAGAACAAAGCATGGAACGCTATTACACCCAAAAAAGCACGTACACAGGCGCCAAAATGCCTGCTGCTTACGCAGCCACAGAGAAATTCAATTTCACCCTTACTCAAGCGGGTGCTTGTGATGTTGCTGGTGGCGTTGAACCGGATAAATATTGCATTGTGGCGCGTCCTAATGCTGATTGGGATGATACAGAAACCCGTTTTTTGGTTCGTGAAGGGCACGGTGAGGTTTTTATCTGTTCTGCTGAAGATGCATGCATTAAAACCAATTAAGAACCAATTCCCCCTAACAACACTCCAATCTTCTCCGTTTCTTAATCGCTACGCAGCCATTAATCAGGAGAAGTCACCATGCCAGCAACCATTTATTTACAACGCGCATTGACTCTAATCGAAATGCTGCTGGTATTGGTTATCAGCACTGCTTTAATCTTGCTGTCACTCCCTTCTTTATTGCAATACATTAAAAATACTCGCCTGCAAGAAGCCAAGACTGCTTTAATGCAAAATGCCCTTTTTTTAGAACGGCATTATTTGCAAAACCGCACGTTTCGCAAGAACCACCATACCTGGCCAGTCTTGCCTCGCACAGAAACAACAGCATTCACCATTCAATTTACGGGCATTGCCAAGGGTGTGCGCCCCAATCGATTTCGCATTTCAGCCACCCCAAAAGCATCTTGGTTAAATGAGCACCGTTTTTTAACCATCGACCAAGACCACCGCATCTTGATTTGCACCCACAAAGGCAATAGCACGCCTTGTACCTTGTATTAACAAAAGTGCAAAAGTGAATGTAAAAAAACGGGGTTTTTTGTGTGGGCGTAGAAGCGCATGGAATTCTGATATAGAATAGTGCATTGTTCACCATTTTAATCATTGTTTTTGATTAAGCAATGTCGAAAAAATCCATGTCAGAAACTCGCGAAACCTTAATTGAATTTCCTTGCCGCTTTCCCATTAAAGTCATGGGTTTGCACCATCCTGAGTATGAAGAAATTATTTTGGCGGTTGTACAAGTTCATGCACCAACGACCAAAATTGAGGATATTAATATCCGAGCCAGTAGCAAAGGTAACTATTTGGGAGCAACCGTTCAAGTTTGGGCAGAAAACCAAAATCAATTGGACGATATTTACCGCGCCCTAACCAGCCATGAATTGGTTAAAGTGGTTTACTAAATGAAAATCAAAACACTGGGCCAGGTTGAATACCTGCCAACATTTGCTGCCATGCAAGCGTTTACCGAAGCACGCAATAGCGATACAGAGGATGAATTGTGGGTGCTAGAGCACCCACCTGTTTTCACCCAAGGCATGGCAAGTAAAGCAGAACATTTATTGGTACCAACTGATATTCCGGTGGTGCAAATCGACCGTGGTGGGCAAGTAACCTACCATGGGCCTGGGCAACTATTGGTCTACACCTTAATTGATTTCAAACGCCGTAAAATCAGCGTCCGTGAGTTGGTGCATCGCCTAGAAAACAGCATTATTGCCACATTAAAAACCTTTGGCATTGAGGCATATAGCGAAGAAAAACGCCCGGGTGTGTATGTCAATGGACGAAAAATTGCCTCATTGGGCTTACGCATCAAAAATGGTGCGGTGTACCACGGCTTGAGTTTAAATGTCGACATGGATTTAACCCCATTTCAAGTCATCAATCCTTGTGGTTATGCTGGCTTGGAAATGGTACAAATCCGCGATTTACTGACCGACTGCCCTAGCACCACTGCCGTTGCCAATGAATTAACTTCTCAGTTACAACAATACCTCGCTTAAGAAAGAATGGGTCACATCATGAGTCAGCACGATAATTCACAAGGTGTTAAACACAAAGGTGCAGCCAAAACCGCGCGCATCCCGATTAAAATCGTCCCACTGGACAATAAATTAAAAAAGCCAGAATGGATTCGTGCCAAACTGCCTTCTGGTGGTAAATTCCAAGAAATCAAACGCATTTTGCGTGACCAAAAATTGCACACAGTTTGCGAAGAGGCCACTTGCCCCAATATTGGCGAATGCTTTAGCAAAGGCACAGCCACATTCATGATTATGGGTGATATTTGTACCCGCCGTTGTCCATTTTGTGACGTAGGCCATGGTCGCCCTAATCCATTGGATGCAGAAGAGCCTAAACAATTGGCACAAACTGTTGCTGCTTTGAATTTGCGTTACGTGGTGATTACCTCTGTTGACCGTGACGACTTACGTGATGGTGGTGCCGGTCATTTTGCTGAGTGCATTAAAGAAATTCGTGCACTTAGCCCCAATACCCAAATCGAAATCTTGGTACCCGATTTTCGCGGTCGCTTGGACATCGCATTGGATATTTTGGCCGAAACACCACCTGATGTCATGAACCACAACCTTGAAACGGCACCTCGTTTGTACAAACAAGCTCGCCCAGGTTCTGACTACCAACACAGCTTGGATTTACTCAAACGTTATAAAGAAATGATGCCCAATGTGGCCACCAAATCAGGCATCATGGTTGGCTTGGGTGAAGATGATGAAGAGATTTTGCAAGTGATGCGCGACATGCGAGCACACAATATTGACATGATTACCGTGGGTCAATATTTACAGCCATCTGACAGCCATTTGCCTGTTTTGCGTTATGTAACTCCTGATCAGTTCAAAATTTTTGAAGGCCAAGCCTACGAAATGGGCTTTAAGCACGCTGCCATTGGTGCCATGGTTCGTTCAAGCTACCATGCTGATCACCAAGCTGAAAATGCTGGTTTTGTTGCTTAAAATCCTCTTCTCAGGCTACCTGCTTTTGGGTAGCCTATTGTTGCCTATTTTTCGATAAACAGAAAAGTCCCCTTATGCCATATACCAAAATGTTTGCCACAGTTGACTTAGGTTCAAACAGTTTTCGCTTACAAATTTGCCGTGAATACGATGGCCAATTGCAAGTCGTTGATTCGATCAAAGAAATGGTTCGCTTTGCCGCTGGCCTAGATGAAGATAAAAACATCATTCCTTTGGCTGCTGAACGCGCCCTAAACTGCTTGGCCAAATTTGGTGAACGCTTACGGGGTATTCCTGAAGAACAAGTTCGTGCAGTAGCGACCAATACCTTTCGCATTGCCAAGAACATTGGCTCATTCTTGCCCGAGGCAGAAAAAGCATTAGGTTTTCCTATTGAAGTGATTGCGGGTCGTGAAGAAGCCCGTTTAATTTATTTGGGTGTTAAGCACACCTTGCCTTTAAACAATAAATCCATGTTGGTGATTGACATCGGTGGTGGCTCAACAGAATTTGTGATTGGCCAAGAATTGCAGCCGGATGTCACAGAGAGTTTGAATTTGGGTTGCGTGAGTTACAGTTTGCGCTATTTCCCCAATCAAAAAATCACCCACGAACAATTCGACACTGCCATTAATGCGGCTCGATCAGAAATTCAACGCATCACCCCTTATTTAAAAAATCATGGTTGGGATTTTGCAGTGGGCACATCCGGTACAGCTCGCTCGATCCGTGACATCATTGCCACACAATATGAAGATGATGACACCATTACATTAAGTCGCATGCGCGAAATTCGCAACCGCATCATCAATGAAGGTGGCGTTCGCAAAGCCAAATTACTGGGCTTAAAAGCAGATCGCATTGAAGTATTTGCGGGTGGCTTGGCCGTGATGATTGCGGCATTTGAAGAGCTATCCATTGAAACCATGTCCGTGACTGATGCTGCGCTTCGTGACGGTGTTTTATATGATTTAATTGGCCGTGGTTTAGACAGCGACATGCGTGGCGAAACCGTTAAGCAATTTCAAGAACGCTACCATGCCGATGAAAAACAAGCTGCTCGCGTCGAGAGCATTGCCATCCAATGCATGAACGGTCTGAAAGACCAGTTTGATGCTGAAGACTTTTTAGACTGGTGTCAATTTGTGCGTTGGGCTGCTCGCTTGCATGAAATTGGTTTAAGTATTGCCCACACAGGTTATCACAAGCATTCTGCTTATATCATTGAAAATGCGGACATGCCTGGTTTTTCCAAACAAGAACAATCTTTATTGAGTAAATTGGTATTGGGTCATCGTGGTGACACCAAAAAACTCATGGATATTCAACACAAAAATAATTATATGTTTGCGATTTTATCTTTGCGCATTGCCGCTTTATTTTGTCGCGGTCGCAAAGAAATTTATTTCCCAGACAACACAACATTACAGTTCAATGCAACACGCAAAAAATGCATTTTGACCATTAGTAGCCAATGGTTAGAGGAAAACCCATTAACCACTAGCGCCTTAATCTTAGAAGCCGCTCAATGGAGCAAGATTGGCCAAATCTTAACGGTAAAACGCATAGAACCATGAAACCCAACAAAAAAATCGGCAATAACAATGCACCTAGTTTACACCTTGTCCGCTATGACAACCATTCTGCACAAAGCAGCTGTATTGATTTGAGCGATGACAATATTATTGAAAAACTGCCTAGCTTGTCTGAAGATAAAAAATTGTGGCTTCATTTTTCAGGTATCAAAAATCCTGAATTATTGAAAAAAGTATTAGCCCCTTATCAAATTCACGCCTTGGTACAAGAAGACATTCTCAATAATAAGCAACGCCCCAAAATCGAAAGTTATCAGCAATATGTGTTTATTGCCAGTCGGGCTTTGCGTTATGATAAAGCAGGCTTATCAGGTGAAGCAGTGTATTTTATTGTCGGTAAAAATTTTGTGTTTTCATTTCAAAACCGCAGCAATACCCTTTTTGATGGCATTCGCACGCGAATTTTAGAACGCATTGGTCAATTGCCCAATAAAGGCAGCGATTTTTTGGCTTATGCTTTACTCGATACCGTTGTTGATGATTATTTTGTCACCATGGATACCTTTGCCAAAAAAGTAGAACAACTGGACAAAGCCTTATTTACTGGCAGTGGCTCACAAGAAGAAGAGCATGTTTTAAGCCGTATCCACGGTTTAAAACATGAAACCACTCGACTGCGACGAACCATCATGCCCACAAGAGAAATCATTAACCAATTGGTTCGGGGTGATTTTGATTTATTCCAAGAAGAAACTCGATTGTATTTACGCGATGTATACGACCATACATTGCAAGTAATGGAGGTTTTGGATGCTTCTCGCGAGATGATTTTAAGCATGATGGATGTTTATTTATCTTATCAATCCAATCAATTGAATAAACAAATGCGCATTCTGACCGTGATTACGATAATATTTATGCCATTAACGCTGATTTCTAGCATCTACGGCATGAATTTTACCAATATGCCTGAACTCAATTGGCATTATGGTTATTATGCCGTTTTATTCATCATGGTCTTGATTGCTGGGATTTTATTAAAATTCTTCACCAAGCAACGCTGGCTATAGTTAAGATAGAAAAGAACATGACAGAACAAGAACGTTTGGCACTGACTGCCAATGCACCACAACATGAACTTTCCATGTCAGTCCTCATGACCCCCGACATGGCTAATTTTTCAGGCAATGTGCATGGCGGTGATTTATTAAAATTATTGGATCAAGTGGCTTATGCCTGTGCTAGCCGCTACTGTGGCTACTACACCGTAACCGTTTCTGTGGATAAAGTTTTATTCAAAGAACCCATTTATGTGGGTGAGTTGGTCACGTTTTTGGCATCAGTTAATCACACAGGTCGCACCTCCATGGAAGTGGGTATCCGTGTAGAAGCCCAAAACATCCAAACCCGTCAAGTGCGTCACACCAACAGTTGCTACTTCACCATGGTTGCCATGCACGAAGGCAAACCTGTGGCTGTTCCAGCATTGGAATTAACCACCAATTTACAACGTTGTCGTGCCAATGCTGCACAACAACGTAAACTCTTAAGCATTGCTGCTGACCAAGCAACACCTTCTTGTGATGGATTATAAACACTATGTTTACTGGAATCGTACAAGGCATGGGCACATTAAGTGCCATCGAAGACAAATACAACGGCGTTCGCACCCATGTGGTGACACTGCCGATTGAAATGGCCAATGATTTGCAAATTGGCGCCTCTGTTGCCAACAATGGCTGCTGCCTAACCATCACCGAAATAAAAGGTCAACAGGTTAGTTTTGACTTAATCGACAGTACCTTGGCCTTAACCAATTTAGGGCAATTAACCGTAGGCTCTGCCATTAACTTAGAACGCGCTGCCAAATTTGGTGATGAAATTGGCGGTCATTTAATGAGTGGTCACATTATGTGCACCACCACCATTAGCCGCATTGACAGTGAAGGTGATAATCGCACCATTTGGTTCGCTTTAAATAATGCCATTCGCCCCTATATACTAGACAAAGGGTTTGTTGGTTTAAATGGCTGTAGCCTAACCATTGCCAAAGTCACAGACCAAGAATTTAATGTGCACTTAATCCCAGAAACCCTAAGTCGAACATTGTTTGGTACTTGCCAAGTGGGTGACGCCATCAATGTTGAACTTGATCCGCAAACACAGGCCATTGTTGATACAGTGCACCGTGTATTGACCAAACAACAGTTGGCATAAAAGCAAGACAGAAAGAAGAGAATAACATGGCGATTGCTACCATCCCTGAAATCATTGCCGACATTAAAGCTGGCAAAATGGTTATTTTAACTGATGCAGAAGACCGCGAAAACGAAGGCGACTTGGTTATGGCCGCTCAGTTTGTAACCCCTGAAGCCATTAATTTCATGATTAAACATGCTCGTGGCTTGGTGTGCTTACCCATGAGCAATGCCATGGTGGATCGCTTAGGCATCCCCATGATGACTCAACAAAATGGCGCCCGCCACGGCACCAACTTCACCACATCCATTGAAGCACGAAATGGTATTAGCACCGGCATTTCAGCAGCCGACCGTTCACACACCATTCAAACAGCCGTTTCACCAACAGCCAAAGCTGAAGATATTGTGCAACCTGGACACATTTTCCCATTGCGCGCACAAGATGGCGGTGTATTGGTTCGTGCAGGCCACACTGAAGCCAGTGTAGACTTATCGGTTATGGCTGGTCTGACGCCTGCTGGTGTGATTTGTGAAATCATCAATGATGATGGCACCATGGCACGCATGCCTGAATTAGAAAAATTTGCCGCAGAGCACCAAATTAAAATCGGTACCATTGCTGATTTAATCGAGTACCGCAGCCGTACAGAAAGTTTAATTGAAGACATGGGGCACCACGTTGTCCACACCCCATGGGGTGATTTTGACCAATACATTTATGTGGACAAATTATCTGGTGAAACCCATTTGGCCTTGGTTAAAGGTGAATTAACAGAAGACAAAGAAGTATTGGTGCGTGTTCATGAGCCATTAAGCGTGATGGATTTCATTGCCCCCAATACCGCCCATTCATGGACAGTACCCCAAGCACTAGAAGCCATCCAAGCTGCCGATGCAGGTGTCGCTATTTTATTGCATCGTCCAGAATGTGGTGCTAGCCTATTGGAACGAGCCTTACCCAAAGGTGCTAATCAAGCACCTAAATGGGACAGCAAAACATATGGCATTGGCGCTCAAATTTTGGCACATTTAAACATTAAAAAAATGCGTGTTTTGGGTAAATCTTCTGCCTTATCAGGCCTAACTGGTTTTGGCATTGAGGTATTGGGATTTAAAGAAAGTCCTAAGGCTTAATTGATTTCAGATGGTTCAAGCTGCCGCAGCGTTGGGCAGCTTTTATTTTTAAAAGGATATGACATGATTGATCACATCGACTGGCACACAGAAGAAGACTATCCTAGCGACTTACCCAAAGAAAATGCCTTAAATCACATGGGATTTTTTTGGGCTTGGGCGGTGAATCGCAATTTAATACACCCGCAAATTGCAACAGAAATGGCCCATCACATCACGGCAATCAAAAACCGCCAAATGACAGGCAAAGCCTGTGTCGAAAATTATTTGGGTCAACAATTGCAATTGAACTTTTTCAATCCATTAGGAGAACGCTTTGCTGCGTTTTACTACGAAGATGAAGAAGAAGGCTATGGCGATTTTATCAGTGATTATGAAAATACCTTGTGTGTTGATGAAGCATTATCGCTATACCATACTGAAGACAGCTGGGAAAATTATGATAAACTCGCCCCTGTTTTTAACCGTGCCTTTGATGCTTGGTACCAAACCTTGAGCATCAAAGACTAATTGGCAAAGGATGCACAATGAAATTAATCATTCTTGACCGTGATGGTGTCATTAACAAAGATCGCGATGATTTTGTTAAGTCAGTGGAAGAATGGGAAGCCTTGCCAGAAAGCATGGATGCCATTGCCCTGCTTACCCAAGCCGATTACACCGTGGTGGTTGCCACCAACCAATCAGGCATTGGTCGCGGCTATTTTACCATGCAAGACTTAAATAGCATGCACGCCAAAATGCACCGTTTGGTTCAACAGGCAGGTGGTGAAATTGAAGGCATTTGGTTCTGTCCACACATGAATGATGATAATTGTACTTGTCGCAAACCACAACCTGGCATGGTATTGGATATTCTCAATCGTTTTTCTGCAGCCCAAGCAGCCAAAACTTATATGGTGGGCGATAGCTTACGTGACTTGCAAGCCATCGAAGCCGTTGGCGGTCGCCCTATTTTGGTTTTAACCGGCAAGGGCAAAAAAACTTTGTCTCAAAGTGCAGATGATCTGCCTGAACACACCCAAATTTTTGATAATTTAATGGATTTTGCCAAACACATTACCCAAAATACTGCAGCAGTAACCGAGGAGAAATCATGATTTGGTTACGCAATATTATTTATTGGTTCATTTTATCGATTTTTAGCATTGTCTTATTTCCCATTATTGTTGCCAGTATCGCAATATCTCGGCGAATCACCCACCGCTTATGCACTTTTTGGGCAAGTTGCAATGCCGATTTATTGTCCCATATCGTGGGTTTGCATTATCGGGTCAAAGGCATAGAAAATATCCCAAACACACCCAGTATTATTTGTAGCAAACACCAATCAGGTTGGGAAACCTTGGCCTTACAAAAAATATTCCCTGCACAGGTTTTTGTGGCCAAACGCTCTTTATTTTTGATTCCCATTTTTGGCTGGGCATTGTGGATGATTAAAACCATCGGCATTGACCGCAACAATCGCAATAAAGCAGCACAGCAGATATTAACCCAAGGCTTAGATCGCAAGAATGATGGGTATTGGATTACTATTTTTCCAGAAGGCACCCGCATAAAACCGGGTTTACGTGGTCGCTACAAACTGGGTGCTGCACGCATGGCCAAACAATTGGAAATGAATATTGTCCCTGTTGCTCTCAATAGTGGCGAGTTCTGGCCCAAAAACTCATTTTTAAAATACCCAGGTACCATTGATGTGGTCATTGGCCCTACCATTTCATATCAATTGGGTGGCCCTGAAGTTTTAATGCAAACATGTGAAACATGGATTGAAAGTCAACAAGCATTGATTCAAGGCCAAGGCCCTTTTGCAGCCAAACCCATTTTAGATGATCACGAAGAGCGGGCATAACCCGTTCCTACTTTTCAAAACCTCAAAAAGGACAAATCATGCGATTACTCCACACCATGCTACGTGTTGGCAACCTAGAACAATCATTGTCTTTTTACCAAGATGTTTTGGGCATGAAATTATTGCGCAAAAATGACTACCCCACAGGCCGATTCACCTTGGCATTTATCGGTTATGGTGACGAAATCAATAATACCGTCTTAGAACTCACCCACAATTGGGATACGACTGAATATGACTTGGGTACAGCTTATGGGCACATTGCCGTTGAAGTTGACGATGCTTACCAAGCATGTGATTTGGTTCGTGCTAAGGGTGGTAAAGTTGTTCGTGAAGCAGGCCCTATGGCACATGGCACCACCGTTATTGCCTTTGTAGAAGACCCTAATGGTTACAAAATCGAATTCATCCAAAAAAATTCGGGTAACGACTAAATTTGTTATCACCGCAGTCGGTTCATGATAATCAAATAAACCGACTGCTTATTGCTGTTTTCGTGTCCTACAATCTGTTTTTTAGCTGTACAAAAGCTGGAATTTAAGTGGTAAATACTTTAAACTAAAGCATAATTTATCAATCCACGGTCAAAAATCAATCACAAGTTGGCTATTTTCCGTGTCGAAACACAATGATAACAACAATAACATTTCAAACCAAAATGCAGCCCAATACAAAAGCTGTAATAGAAATAGAAAAAGGAAATATTATGCGCCGTCTCATGGCCGCACTGCCTTTTGTTGCTTTACCCACATTGGCCCATGCCAGTGGCTCGTTTAATGCAGCAGATGCCAGTTTATTATGGGGTTTACCATTTGTACTAATTTTATTGTCCATTGCCCTTTGTCCACTACTGATTCCGACCATTTGGCATCACCATTTTGGCAAAATTATCGCCCTGTGGACAGCTGCCTTTTTGGTGCCATTTACCATCGTCTATGGCATGGAAGAATCCATCCACACTGTTGCCCATGCCTTAATTGGTGAGTACATCCCTTTTATCTTATTGCTTTTGGCACTGTTTACTGTTTCTGGTGGTATTTTGGTTTGGGGCAACTTAAAAGGCAGTGCCAAAATGAATACCATTATTTTGGCCATTGGCACCGTCTTGGCGTCTCTCATGGGCACCACTGGCGCTGCCATGCTCCTAATTCGCCCACTACTTAAAGCCAATGATGGTCGCCAGCACCGTGTGCACGTGGTGGTATTCTTTATTTTCTTGGTGGCGAATATTGGTGGTGGTTTAACACCACTGGGTGATCCACCCCTATTCTTAGGATTCTTAAAAGGCGTGGACTTCATGTGGACAGTCAAACACATGTTCTTGCCCATTTTAATGAATGCCGCTATTTTGCTCACTGTGTTTTACTTTATTGATCGCCATTTTTGGCAAAAAGAAAATACAGACATCATTAATAAACCCACCAATAAAAAAACAGGTGAGAAATTACAAATCTTTGGTAAAGCCAATTTCGTTTTATTATTGGCTATTATTGCGGCGGTATTAATGTCAGGCATTTGGAAATCAAATGTGAGTTTTGATATCTTGGGCACAGAAGTATCCCTAGAAGCCATTGTGCGAGATGTCATCTTTATTGCGGTAACCATGGTGTCCATGCAAATCACCCCAAAACAAGTTCGAAGTGGCAATGAATTTAACTTTGATCCCATTAAAGAAGTGGGCAAATTATTTATTGGTATTTTCATTACCATCAGCCCTGTGATTGCTATTTTACAAGTGGGTGAAGCAGGTCACTTTAAACCGCTTATTCAAATGGTGCACAATGAAGCGGGCGAGCCGATTAACATCATGTATTTTTGGATGAGTGGCATGTTATCTGGCTTCTTAGACAATGCCCCGACCTACCTAGTCTTCTTTAACATGGCATCAGGTGACCCCGTTCATTTAATGACAACCATGAGCAACACCTTGTTGGCAGTGTCCATGGGTTCTGTATTTATGGGCGCATTGACTTACATTGGTAATGCACCTAACTTCATGGTCAAAGCCATTGCGGAGCAACGCAATATTAAAATGCCTAGTTTCTTTGGTTACATGGCATGGTCATTTGCCATTTTGGTACCACTCTTTATTTTGCAATCGCTCATTTTCTTCTTATAATAGCGATGTTTTGCAAACCAAGCTGCCTGAACAAAACACTCAGGCAGCTTTTTTATTTTTAGGGAAAGGTATGGCCATGCAAATCGTCAAATACTTACAAGCACAAGGTTTTGGTAGCCGAAAAATCTGTACCGATTTGGTCAAAGATGAGCGAGTGCAAATCAATGATGAATGGATTACCAATCCCAAAGCCACCATTGATTTAAGCTCGGTTCAATCCATTAAAATTGATGAAGAAGACTGGGCATTTGTCCCACTGCCCTATTTTTACATCGTGTTGAATAAACCAGCAGATTATGAAACTTCACACAAACCCACAAGCTATCCCAGTATTTTTAGCTTGTTTCCCTTGCATTGGCGTGGCATTGATTTACAAGCCATTGGCCGCTTGGATGCAGACACAACTGGTATGTTATTAATCACCAATGATGGCGCTTATAACCACAAAGTCACCTCGCCCAAGCACCATGTTGGCAAAGTCTACCAAGTGACCCTCAAACACCCTGCCGATGACAGTTTACCTGCCAAACTCAAAGCGGGTGTTTTATTACACGATGACAATGAAACCGTGATAGCAACCGATGCCTACTTGGAAAATGACACCACGCTCATCATGACCTTACACGAAGGCAAATACCACCAAGTCAAACGCATGATTGCCGCCGCTGGTAATCGCGTGGAACAATTACACCGCCGCCAATTTGGTGAATTCACCCTGCAAGATGATTTGGCAGCAGGCGAATGGAAATTCGTCATCCCCACTGAATTAATGGATTAAATCAAAAACGCCTATTAAAAAATAGGCGTTTTTTTATTACAACTGATAGGGATTATCCAAACTGTCCATGAGTGTTTGCAAATAAGCTCGAATCTGCTCCTCTTGACAACCCATTAGCAACGCATCTTCAAAAGCATCTTGGGCTGTTTGTTGCAGCTCTTCCATATTTTGTGTCATCACTTTGATTTTTTCGGTACATGAAACCGGTTTATCATCTTTATCGAGCCACTTGGGCATGGGGGGGATTGCCATTATTTTGCTTCTTCACTTAACGGGTAAACTGAGCGGCAGCACCATTGCGTGGCACACGTCTTGCCATCACATAACGCTTATTCCAATAATCCATGCTCATGCTGGTAATTTCAATGTTTTTACCCGTGCGTGGGGCATGAATAAAACGATCATTGCCAATAAACATGCCTACATGGGAAATACGACCACCACCAGCTGTTGCAAAAAACACCATATCACCTGGCTGCAACTCACTGCGAGAAACTGCAACACCAACACGTGCCTGTTCGCCTGTCGTACGCGGTAAATTGACATTCATGCCCTGTTTAAAAACATATTGCATGAAGCTACTGCAATCCAAGCCTTTGGTTGGATCATTACCACCGAAACGGTAAGACAAGCCCAATAAACTCATGGCATTCATGATTAAATCATTGGCTTGGTCTTTTTGGTTAGCAGCGGGCTTATTGGCAGTAGCCGATGACTGGGCTGCTTGTTTAATCAAATCCTCTAAAGGATCTGCATGTACGCCCACAGACAATGTCAGCGTACTGATTACACTCATTAGATACACAAAGTATTTCATTTTATCAAAACCGGTTTCCAATTATTGTTCTTCATTTTCAGCAAGCGTGCCTGAATATGTTATGCTAAATTATTAGCCTGCGCTATTTTACTGAAAAATTACCCCTACGGACAAACATGTTAAAAGAAACTGTCTTTGCCATGCGTGACTTGCCTCGCTTGCGAGAAATCATCAGTATTTTTATACGATATGGTTTTGGCAGCTTTATGCAGCGGCTCAAGCTGACGCACTTTTTATCCAAACGTGATGAAGATGGCAATAAGACTCAAGTCATGAGTACACCACGTCGAGTGCGTTTAGCTTTTGAAACACTTGGCCCCACTTTTATCAAATTGGGACAAATTTTATCCACTCGGGTTGATATTTTTAACCCTGAATGGATTCGAGAATTTGAGCACTTACAAAACAACGTTAAAAGCTTAGACCACCAAACCATTGACCAATTGATTGCCGAGCACTCACCTTTTCCAGTGGACAAAATTTACCAATCCATTGATCGCAATCCTGTTGGCAGTGCATCGATTGCCCAAGTTCATCGGGCAACGTTATTAAATGGTAATCAAGTTGTCATCAAAGTTAAACGGCCTGATGTCGAGCAAACCATTCGGTCGGACTTGCGTATTCTAACCCATATTGCCAACTTAATAGAATCAGAAATTCCCGAAGCTCGCCGTTATCAACCAGTAGAAATGGTGCAATACTTTACCAGAAGCCTGAGAAAAGAAACGGACTTAAGCTTCGAATTAAAATATTTAGAGCGTTTTTCGGCTATTTTTCAAGACCATCCAAGTATTCATATTCCGAAAGTATACCCTGAATATTCCAATCAAAATATTTTAGTCCAAGAATATATCAATGATAGCTTATTAAAAAACTTGAATTTGAGCGAGTGTTCTGCAGAATTTTTACATGAATTAGCGCAGAACATCACCGAAACCTTATTCACCATGATTTTAAAACATGGTTTTTTTCATGCAGACCCGCATCCTGGCAATATTTTTGTGAGCACAACTGGCACGGTAACCTTTATTGATGTTGGCTTGGTTGGTTTTTTAAGTAGCCAACGCCGCCGTGAACTGATTACCCTAATCAATGCCTTAATTGAACGCGATGAATTTTCGATACAGTATGTTTTAAGCAACTGGGCCGAAGGTGAAGTGGTGCATGAAGACCAATTGGGCTTGGATGTTTTGGAAATGATGCTGAATTATGAGCACACCCCTTTAAAACAATTTAGCCTGAGCGATATCGTTAATGATATTACACGCATTATGCGTGACAACAATTTACACTTACCAGGCGACTTGGTAATGTTGTTTAAAACACTGATTACATTAGAAGGTGTGGTCAAAAAACTGGATGGGGATTTTGAACTTTTAGAACATGCGAAACCTTTGGTCATCAATGTACTCAAAAACAATTATTCTGTTGAGAAAATGATGAAGCGCAGCAAAATGCAAACCCGCACTTTGTTGCAAAGCATAGACGATATGCCCCAAAACTTAATGCTACTGAGCCGCCGCCTAAAACAAGGTCGGCTCAATATCAATCTTGATGTACGCCGATTGGAACAATTTGGTCAACAAATTGACAAAAGCAGTAATCGTTTAACCATTGGTATCGTTACCGCAGCATTAATCATTGGTTCGTCTATTTTATTGGCGATAAACAACGGCCCCAAAGTTTGGGGCATCTCTGCACTGGGTTTATTGGGCTATATTTTAATCTTTTTCAATAGCGTTTGGCTCTTGTGGTCAATTTGGCGCTCAGGGAAATGACAGATAAATTAAGATTTTCAGCCCAAACGAGAATTTATTTGTTAGAATCTTTACTTCAACGTTTATACTTGATTATTTGGAGAAAAATACATGCAGCCTCAACAACAATATGACTATACCAATCTTGGTGGTTCGGTAAGCCAAAAAAATGTTGTGCTACAAAAAACCTACGCCCTTTTGGCTGTTGGCTTTATTCCAGCTATTGGTGGTGCTTTTGTCAGCCAATTTTTTAACTTCATGTCGCTGTTTGGCAGAGGTTGGATGGGTTTTATTGCCTTTTTTGTAATGTTTTATGGCTTGGTTTTCTTAATCGAAAAAAACCGCTATAGCAAAGTGGGCATGGGTTTGTTTTTTGTTTTAACAGCCATGTTAGGTTGGATGATTGGTCCATTACTACAATTTGCGCTTAGCCTCAATAATGGTTCTAGCCTCGTGGGTATGGCTGCTGCCATGACAGCAGGTGTATTCTTTACCATGTCGATGTTAGCTCGCTCTAGCAAAATCAACATGAATGCCATTAGCAAATTCTTATTGGTTGGCTTTGTGGTTTTATTGGTTGGCGTGGTTGCTAACTTCTTCTTAAAACTACCAGCCTTGGCATTGACTATTTCTGCTGGCTTTGTGATTTTCAGTTCAGTGATGATTATGTTCCAAACCAAAGCAGTGATCGATGGTGGCGAAGATAGCTACATTAGCGCTGCATTGACTATTTTCATCTCACTATACAATATCTTCAGTAGCTTACTGCATATCTTAATCTCACTATCTGGTAACGATTAAGCCCTAATCAAAACAGCCTTCAATATTGAAGGCTGTTTTTTTATCGCTTGACTACGCATTCATGTCCAGCATGGCTGGCATATTAATCTCTTTCACACACGTTGCTCGACTGGTACTCAAAATAAATCGAATCGCAGCAATCACATCAGTCAATGGAATCAAGCTTTCATCACTTTGTGCTAACACATCCTCCGCAGGCACATCCAACCCATACTCGGTAGCCAAATAACCTAAGTTTAAGACACTGATACCAATTTTATCCGTACGCAAATTTTCCCGTAAAGCATGAACCATACCACGTACCGCAAATTTACATGCTGAAAACACCACCTCTTTGCCTTGGTGGTTTTCCAAGCCCCATGTTGAACCAATCAAAATAATCTTGCCATGTGTTGATTGACGCAAATTGGGCAAAATAGCTTTTAAGTGCAATAAGCAAGAACTGATATTGACTTGCACCATATTCAAAATTTCTGCATCACTGAGTGCTTCAAAATCATACTCGTCAGAAAAAGCCAACGATTCCCAAATGCCTACATTGTAAATCACCGCATCCAATTTTTGCTGTTGCAACTGGCTTTGCACTGCCAAAACTGAAGCACATGGTTCCGCCAAATCGGCCTGAATCCATTGCATGGGCAGATTGGCCACCGGTGCTTTGCGTGATACACCAAAAACCACATCCTGCTTAGAAGGAATGCCTTGTACAATGGCTTGTCCCAAACCTTGGCTCGCGCCATAAACCAAAATATGTTCCGTCATGCTGTATCTTTCATGTAAACAAGATCAAAACACCCAATCTACCACAAGCCTCCTTGCCTTAATAGCAGTATTGCCATTAGTGCTATCCGCTGGCACAAAGCCCGATTATGACAGCGATGGAATTTATTTTGACTTATGACACAAAGGCCTCTATGCTGTTTTTTTGATTTTTGCAGTGCAATATCTACACCCAAAGGCACAATACTTGTTAAAATACTGTTAAATATTTGATTAGCAAGCTATTTTAGAATAAATAGTCTAAAAGGAGATTCACCATGGCCAAAGCCGTATTGAGTGCAACAGGTTTATTTACCCCACCACATAGCATTAGCAATGACGAATTGGTGGCAACATTCAACGCTTATGTTCATCAATTTAACCAAGAACATGAACAAGACATTGCAGCGGGTACGGTAACAGCCCTAGGTGAATCAAGCAGTGAATTCATTGTCAAAGCATCTGGTATACACAGCCGTTTTGTTTTAGACAAAGAAGGTATCTTAAACCCAGACATCATGCACCCAGTTTTTGCCAAAAGAAGCGATGATGAATTATCCATCCAAGCACAAATGGGTGTTAGCGCCGCAGAAGATGCATTGTCACGTGCCAATTTACAAGGCAGCGATATTGATATGGTTATTGTTGCCAACTCCAATATGCAACGTGCCTACCCAGCCATGGCAGTGGAAATCCAAACAGCCTTGGGTGCACAAGGCTTTGCCTTTGACATGAACGTAGCTTGTTCCAGTGCCACCTTTGCCGTACAAATGGCAAAAGATGCTGTGTGTGCAGGTTCTGCCAATCGCGTTTTGGTGATTAATGCTGAAATTTGCTCTGCCCATTTGAATTTTAGAGAACGCGACAGTCATTTTATTTTTGGTGATGCGGCTACCGCCATGATTATTGAAAATGCGGACTTGGTTAACGATAACCAAGGTTTTGATATCATTGGCACCCAATTATGGACGCAGTTTTCCAACAACATCCGCAACAATTTTGGCTTCCTAAATCGTTGTGAAATCGAAAACGATGTATTAAGCACTGACAAATTGTTTGTACAACAAGGCAGAAAAGTGTTCAAAGAAGTCTGCCCTGCTGTAGGAGAACACATTATCAAACACTTAAATCAGCATCATATTGCCCCTGAAAGCATCAAGCGCTTTTGGCTACACCAAGCCAACCAAACCATGAATGACTTAATTGCCAAACGGGTTCTGGGTCGCCATGCCACCATTGAAGAAGCACCCTTGATTCTGGATCGTTACGCCAACACCAGCTCAGCGGGCTCCATCATTGCCTTGCATTTATACCAAGATGATTTACAAAGCGGTGACTTGGGTATTGTGTCAAGCTTTGGCGCAGGTTACTCTATTGGTTCTGTCCTTTTGGAAAAACGCTAATGCGCAATACTCGTATCAAACGTGCTGTCTATGCAGGCAGCTTCGACCCGCCAACCAATGGTCACTTGTGGATGATACGCGAGGCCCAAAGCATGTTCGACGAACTGATTGTGGCCATCGGCATCAACCCTGATAAAAAATGCACCTATACCATTGAAGAGCGAAAAGAAATGCTGCGCTTGATTACCCGTGGTTACAGCAATGTCAAAATCAGCACGTTTGAGAATGAGTTTTTGGTCAATTACGCCAATGCCATCCATGCCGATTATATCGTGCGCGGCATCCGTACCACGCAAGACTATGAATATGAACGCTCAATGCGCTACATCAATTCAGACTTACAACCCGAAATTGCCACTGTTTTTCTCATGCCACCACGAGAATACGCGGAAGTATCTTCGACCATGGTTAAAGGCATGGTTGGCCCCAAATCGTGGCAAGAAGTGATTAAACGCTACTTACCAGACCCTGTGTATGAAAAAATCATGCAAGACCACATTTACTCAGGTCGTTAAAAGAAAGCCGCTTTTGAATAAGCGGCTT
>JASLDB010000182.1 GCA_030151665.1 Neisseriaceae bacterium | reverse complement strand
GCCCTATCCAATTCACCAGAGGGTAAAAACATGGCATCCCCCCAAACGGCTTTCAATTTTGGCAAAGCCAAACCACCCATGGCAGTTAAAGCTCTGCTAATCTCATCGGCATCAATAACAGGCACGCCCAATCGCAAAAAGCAGTCCGACACGGCTGTTTTACCACTGCCAATACCACCTGTTAAACCTACCCAATGTGTCATGACTTAAAACCCAGACTTATGCAACCACCAATTCACACCTTGTAACAATGGTGTCTGAAACATCATTGCACACCAACCTGCTATCGCTAAGTATGGACCAAACGGCATAGGTTGGTCTTTGGTTACTTTCATAATCAAAGCAAAAATCAAGCCCACAATAGCAGAGCATAAAATAATGATAGGTAACATGCTCACCCCTAACCAAGCACCTAAGGCTGCCAGTAACTTAAAGTCACCATAGCCCATACCCTCCTTTTGGGTGATTAACTTAAATACCTGAAATATCGTCCACAAACTCATGTAACCCAATACCGCCCCCCAAATTGCCTCTTGGGGACTGGTAAACATACCTTGTAAATTAACCAATAAACCTAACCACATTAATGGTAAGGTCAATTGATCTGGTAATAACTGGGTATCCGCATCAATAAAAATAGCTGCCAATAAAACAGCTGAAAAAGCCAATACCGCAAATGTTTTGGCTTCATAACCAAAGCGCCAAGCAACCAAAGCAAAAACAATGGCCGTTAATGCTTCCACCAAAGGATAACGACAAGAAATACCTGTATGACAAGCGCCACATTTTCCTTTTAGCAGCAAATAACTCACAATGGGAATATTACGCCAAGGTTGAATTGGTGCTTTACAAGTTGGGCAACGAGATGGTGGCACCAACAAATTAAACCGCTCTTGTTCATCCTCGTTTAGAGGCAAATCCAAAGTTTCTTTAGCAGCTTGCTGCCATTGCCGTTCAAGCATTTTGGGCATGCGATAAATCACCACATTCAAAAAACTACCAATCAATAGACCCAACAATCCCATGATTGCAATAAAAATACTGTGTTCCATTTTTTCTCGATTTATTAACCAATCACATCGCCAATACTGAAGAGTGGCAAATACATCGCTACCAACAATCCACCAATAATGGTCCCCAACATCACCATAATAATAGGTTCCATCATGGTTGATAACATCCCCACTGCCATGTCCACTTCATCCTCATAAAATTCAGCTGCTTTATTGAGCATATCATCTAATGAGCCAGACTCTTCACCAATGGCAGCCATTTGCAACACCATATTGGGGAACATATTTGATGACTGCATACCAGAAGTCAATGACGTCCCTTGCTCAACCTGTGAACGAATCTTATAAGTGGCATCTTCATAAACCAAATTACCAGCAGCACCTGCAACAGATTCTAAGGCTTGCACCAAAGGTACACCAGCTGTAAACAAAGTTGCGGTAGTCCGAGACCAACGAGCAATAGCTGATTTTTTCACAATTTGACCAAAAATCGGTGCTGACAACAACCAAGCATCTACTTTTTTCTGAAAAGGTACAGAATTTGTATGGTATTTTTTCAGTGCAATAACACCAATAACAATTGCAGCAATAATATACAGACCATATGCCACAAAAAAGTCTGATATATCCATGACTGTCTGAGTCAATGCCGGCAATTCAGCCCCCATGCCATCGTATACTTGTTTAAATGCGGGCAACACAAACATCATCATGCCAACGATCAAAGCAAATGCCACTGTCAAAATAATAATAGGGTACATCAAAGCCCCTTTTACTTTGCGCTTAATGGCTTCTGTTTTCTCCATGTAAGTTGCTAACTTATCCAGTAATGAATCCAACACACCGCCAGCCTCACCTGCTGCAACCAAACTACAGAACAATGAATCAAAATACTTAGGATGTTTTGAGAAAGCCTCCCCCAAAGACGTACCTTGTTCAATATCTGCACGAATGGTCATTAAAAGCTCAGTCATGGCGGGGTTGGTATGGCCTTTGGCCACAATTTCAAAAGCTTGCAATAATGGCAAACCCGCCTTCATCATGGTTGCCAATTGCCGGGCAAATACTGTAATGTCTTTGGCTTTAATACTCTTACCAAGTCGTTTTGTTTTGACAGCAGAAACAGCCAGAACCTGTATACCACTTTTTCTCAACTTATCACGCGCTTCTTGCTCATTGCGAGCATTTACTTCGCCCTTTACAACTTGTCCATCACTGCGACGACGACCTTCAAAAGTAAAACTTTTACCTGAAACTTTTTTTGTATTTTTCTTGGTGTTGGCTTCCGCCCGACCACCAGCTGATTTTCTCATTGTTTTATTATTCATTTTTTTCCCAGTATCAATTAGTCATTCGTTTTTGCCTGTACTTCTTCTAAAGAAGTGGATCCTTGCATGACTTTTAATAAACCTGCACGGCGCAAATCAACCATTCCTTCAGCATATGCAATATCCGCAATATCCACTGCCGTACCATTATTCATAATCACTCGCTGCATGGCTTCCGATACTGGCATTAATTCATAAATACCCGCACGGCCTTTGTAGCCACGCCCACGGCAATTATCACAACCACAGGCCCCGTACAACTTCCAATCTTGCGCCAAATCTTCTTCAGTAAACCCTTGGCTTAACAAGACATCTTTAGGCGGTCTTTCAATCTCTTTTTTACAAGATGGGCATAAGCGCCTCAATAAGCGCTGAGCAATAATCAAGTTTACTGAGCTGGCAATATTAAATGGTGCCACCCCCATATTCAACATACGAGACAACGTGGCTGGTGCATTATTGGTGTGCAAGGTTGAAAACACCATATGCCCTGTTTGCGCAGCCTTAATCGAAATATCTGCGGTTTCCAAGTCACGAATCTCACCCACCATAATTACATCTGGATCTTGACGCAAAAAGGCCTTGAGTGCTGAAGCGAATGTCAAGCCTTGTTTATCATTGACATTGACTTGATTAATTCCAGGTAGATTAATCTCGGCAGGATCTTCAGCTGTCGAGATATTGACTTCAGGCTGATTAATAACATTTAAACAACTGTACAGCGTAACCGTTTTACCAGAACCTGTCGGCCCCGTCACCAACACCATACCATATGGCCTATGAATCGCCTCCATCAGTATTTCATATTGTTTTGGCTCAAAGCCCAACTGAGCAAGATTCAATGATGCTGCGGACGAGTCCAAAATACGCATAACAATTTTCTCACCAAACAAGGTTGGCAAGGTATTCACACGAAAATCAATGGCACGCTCTTCAGTCACTTTTAGTTTTAAACGACCATCTTGTGGGATACGCTTCTCAGAAATATCCATATTACACATGACTTTAATACGCGATGCCAATAACTCTTTAATCTGCACAGGTGGCTCAACCAATTCACGCAATTGCCCATCAATTCGTAACCGTACCCTGGCCATTTTTTCATAAAATTCAAAGTGAATATCAGAAGCGCCTATATTGATTGCATCCAATAAAACCTTGTGTACAAATTTAGCGATTGGACCATCTTCACTTTCACCATCCTCATTAACCGTGCTAATACCACCCGAGAATAGCTCATCATTATTCAAGTCCTCCAATATTTTGGAATTATCTTTGCTAATGGTATCCAAAATACGCATTATTTTATCATGCTCAACCACGACAATTTCAATGGACAAACCATCAGCAAACACTAATTTTTGGAAAATACTCAATAATGTTGGGTCCACAACCCCCAAATATAACCGCCGACCTCTTTTCCGAAGTGGGAGACAGAAGTACTTTCTCATGTCTTGAGGTTGGATAATATCCATAAGCAGGTGCTCTGCATTAAAAAACCCCAAATCAAAAGTGGGATAAGAGAAAATATTGGCCACAGCATCGGCTAAGAATGCAGGCGTAACAATTTTCTTGTCCATTAATGCGGTCAATATACTAACGCCATCTGCCTTGGCTACTTCCTCAACCGCTTTGGCCTGATCCGCACTCACAATCTGCGACTGAACCAAGGTTCGTAACAATCCCAAACTCATAATATTCTAATCCGTTCTTTTCTCAAGCCTATGATACGTCAGTTTGCTAATTTATTCATTTGAAATAACAAACTAATGCAATCACCCACTTGGATGTTAATTTTTTACAACATTGTAAAAGAATCCAAAATACCCCATTTGCGCCATATCAAATTTTAACAGAAATAAAAAAGACCGGCCAAAAGCCGGTCTTGTTCCAATCATAGACATGAAAAGGATTAGATTAGAATACGTGTTTCAAACCTACTGAGAATGAAGTATTTTTGTATTTATCTTTGTGCTCAACAATGCGTTTCTCATCATGAGGAGCATTAGGATTATCAATTGAGTAGCTATAACCCAAACCTTGACGCAACCAACCAGCAGAAACCAAAGCCGTTGTGCGTTTAGACAATGCATAATCAGCACCTACAATAATTTGGTCATACTTAGTATTACCCAATTTACCATAGTTACCCAAAGTTTTCATGTCAAAACCATGTGCGTAAGTAATTTTTGGCGTAATAGCACCCATAGTATAAGCAGCAGCCAATGCAACTTCTGAACGTTTAACACCATCACCCAATGCCAAAGCATAGTTAGAGAAGCGTTCAGCTTGAGGGCGGTTAACATCAATGATAGTTGGATTGCTAGTATTGCTAAATGTCGTTGCGCGATCCAATGCCAACTGATTAACGCCATCACCTACTACTTGAGCATTCCCAGCACCAAACGTACCGCGCAAACCAGCTAAAGTATCAGCACCTTTGGTGTATTGGTAAGAACCAGCAACAAACAAGTTGTTTGCATCATAGCCCAAAGTCAAACGATGTACTTGGGTGTTTTTGATGCTGCCATCGCGGTAACGATTTGAAGCATTGACTTGGTAACCAGTATTGGTAACATTATCAGTTGCAGCAACATATGATGTATTACTAGCCAAGGTGTTTTTGCTGTATTGACCAAAACCATATTTAGCAAAGAAGCCACTGTTTTCATAGTTCAAGCCCAAGAACCAAGCATCAGAACCTTTTTTGGTGGTTACTTTCTCAAAATCACGGCCTGAGAATTCACCAACTAGATTAGCTTGATTCGCACCAACATAATAGTTCTGTTGAGCATATTTACTATTGATTTTGCTAGTGTGTTTACTATCCAAAAGCGCTTCATCAGCTTTGGTAGCATATTGCACGTTAAAACCAAAACCAGCAAAATTAGGAGAATCATAGCGAATAGACGCTTTATGGCGTTGATCTACGCGAGTAAATTGAGCCAAGCCCAAAGCACTTGTGCCATTATCTTCGGCATATTCCCAAGCATCAATTTCTTCCATGTCGCTTTTGAAAACAGTATCCAAGTTACCAACACGTACTTTACCAAAAGCACCTTCTAGACCAATAAAGGTTTGACGATTAGACCAACCTTTTTTAGTATCACCACCCAAAGATACGGATTGTTCTACTTGCCAAATGGTTTTCAAGCCATTGCCCAAATCTTCTTCACCTTTAAAGCCAATACGAGAACCGTAGTCACGTACAATTGTTTGGCTGCTGGTATTACCATCATAAGTTGCTTTGCGTGTATTACCAACAGTTGTAACTTTTTTGTTTTCTACGTTGATACCACCTTTAATTTGACCATACAAGGTCACATCAGCCATAGCGGCAACTGGCAAGGCTGTCAAAGCCAAAGCAATCAGTGTTTTCTTCATTATTGCATTCCTTTTCATGTTTAATAAACTAAATGAAAGTTATCGAAAATCCAACTATCTAAGTGCCGTATTAGACGACCTTTATAGTGAGTGTCCTAATAAAATCTTTCACCAAGCGGCAAACCATTTCTGAGAAACCAGTATGCCGATGCGATTTACAACATATTACGACAGCATTGAAATTTATGCATTTGTTTTTACCAAATTCGATCAA
>JASLDB010000180.1 GCA_030151665.1 Neisseriaceae bacterium | reverse complement strand
CCCTGCTGCCATTGAACAATTGCGCTTATTGGCAGAACAAGTACAAGTGGAATTTTTCCCATCGGATATTTCACAAAAACCCACGGCTATTGCTGCTGCTGCTTTGGATTATGCAAAAAAACATTTCTTTGATGTATTGATGGTCGATACTGCGGGTCGTTTAGCCATTGATGAAGCCATGATGGTGGAAATCAAAGATTTGCACCAAACACTAAACCCTGTTGAAACCTTATTTGTGGTTGATGCCATGCAAGGTCAAGATGCGGTCAATACAGCTCAAGCATTTAATGAAGCCTTACCACTGACTGGTGTCATTTTAACCAAGATGGATGGTGATGCTCGTGGTGGTGCTGCACTATCTGTTCGCCATGTAACAGGCAAACCTATTAAGTTCTTGGGTATTGGTGAAAAAGTCACTGGTCTTGAAGCATTTCACCCAGACAGACTGGCCAGCCGCATCTTGGGCATGGGTGACGTTTTAAGTTTGATTGAAGATGTGCAAAAAGGCATTGACCAAGAAACCGCGGCCCAAATGGCCAAAAAATTGCACAAAGGCAAAGGTTTTGACTTAAATGACTTTAAAGCGCAAATTCAACAAATGCGCAATATGGGTGGCATTGAATCTTTACTATCCAAAATGCCGGGGCAAATGGGCGAGTTATCCAAACATGTACCAGAAGGCACCGCAGAAAAAGCCATGGGTTCTGTTGAAGCCATTATCAACTCCATGACCCCCAAAGAACGCAGCAACCCACTGCTAATCAAAGCACAACGCAAACGCCGCATTGCCATGGGTTCAGGTGTGACAGTGCAAGAAGTCAACAAAATGCTAAAACAGTTTGAACAATCACAAAAAATGATGAAGCAATTGACCAAAGGCGGTATGGGCAAATTATTGAAAATGGCCCAAGGCATGAAAGGCTTGATGCCAAAATAAAGCTTGAAATCATCATCAAAAAAGCTGCTAAATGAGCAGCTTTTTTGATATGGACACTCACATATTCTTCAACAGCAAAAACACCATTTTGTCTGCCAACTGCGCCAACTCCAAAGATTGTACTAAGTCTTTTTCTGTCAGTAATCTCATTTTGTCACTGTTAGCAAAATCAATCACGCCATTGTGTTCCGGCACTAAATAGCTGTATTCAAGATACCAATTGCTTTGGGATTGCGTATTCTTACTAAGTGGGTAACGGTACAATGTACTGCAATAAGTCACCTTGTTTTGGCAATTAATCACCAATGATTCAAATTGATTGGGTAACCATGATGGTTTTGGGACGTCAATATAAATAAGACCTCCATAAAACCGATGTGCTTCAATCCCATTGGCAACCTTAATGGTCTGTAACCAAGGCCAAGAATGGACATCTGGTGACTCAAGTGTTGTTTCATCACGAAAAACTCGGCGCCAAGTGAGTGCTAGAACCAATGATAGAGTTGGCTTCATTAACAACATACAGCCAATGCCCATCTTGGCTATCAATCGGAAGAACTGCCGTTTTAATGGCGATGGCTTGTGAGTCTACTGATTCTGACTCGGAAAATGGGCTTGCTCTGCGTTCAAAGCTATCTGTAATCTGCTCCATGCCATTTTTAAAATACTCATCCTGTGGTTGCAGTCTAATCGTGCTAATTCTCAACTTACCCAAACCACCCTCACAGTACTGTCGACCCATGGTGTTGCTGATTTCAGGCGATGACGAGGATAGATTCCATGCTAATGCTTCAATGTGTTTCGCTTCCCTACTCGAAAAAACATCGCAAAACTCTTTGCTATCGACTGCATAAGCAACGTGATTACTTTTGAGCTTAATATCTTGACCAGCTTGAGGGTGTATTCGATAAATAGCATGATTTGATAATGCAATTAAACGACCATTTTGCCGACACTCGGCGCTCGCTGGATACATGTCCAATGGTATCGAATGATCTATGGCACAAGCCACTATCAATAAGATACCACTGATAGGCAGTACTTTATGTACCAATGCTTTATATTGCCACCATTGCTTATACTGCCAAAGTACCCTTAATAAGCACAATAATACCCCTAACATCCCTGTCATAAATGGGTAATAACCGCTAAAATCACCTTCAGCAGCAAACAATGAAGACAAGAAACCAATAACCAAAGCAATTGGTAGGACAATCATGATATAACTCACCAAAGCACCAAAACTTCTTATCGCCAATGGTGGTAAATAGAATATCAACCACCAAAAAACCAGTAGGGAAAACCTGAATATAAATTCTTGTGCAATCAGTCCATTTGCAGACATATCCCCTCCTTTTTTGGTCATTTCTCCTTGTTTATTTTTAATTATACATCATAAATAAATATCACTAACAACCAAAAATAGCCGCTTTTTATAAGCAGCTATTGGTCAGATTTCGTCATTTGTATGGCTATTTGAAAGAAATTTCAGCAGATTCACTGCATTATTGATTGCGCCGTATCCATTTGAGCCAAGCGTCAAAAACACTGGGTTGTAAACCGGCAATCACTGAGCGCTTAAAGACATGTTCTCCACTCCAAAATTCATCGCCTTCCAACGTCGCCAAATAACCACCCGCTTCTTCAAAAATTAATGCACCTGCCGCATAATCCCACAGCTTTTGTCCACCATGGACATAAACATCATATCGACCTGCTGCCAAATAACACCAATCCAAAGTGCTAGAACCCATACTGCGTTGACTGCCACAAGGACACAAAGTTTGCATGCGACTGGAAAGTTTACCACTGCGCAAATATTTGACTTCAACACCAGCAATGGCTTCTGATAATGGTCGTACTGTATTTTTCAATGGTAAGCGAATGCCATTTAGAAATGCCCCAGCATCGCGCTGAGCATAAAACATTTCATTGCTTGCTGGATTGTAAATGGCCGCCAAATGGCTTTTGCCATTTTTCACATAAGCAACAGACAAAGCAAAATGGGGTAAACCATTCACAAAATTGGTCGTGCCATCAATCGGGTCGACAATCCACAAACCTTTATCATGGCGTGACCACAAATGGGTTTGGGTATCATCGTCCATTTCCTCGCCCAACATGGGGCAGTCAATAATATCAGGCAACAAACGAGCAAACGCTTCTTGTGCCGATAAATCGGCCTCAGTATAAAGCGTACCATCAGCCTTTTTACTGCTACCAACCTGCAAAAAGCGAGGCATGACTTCTGTTTGTGCAACTTGGCGAACCACTGTTAGCAATTTATCTAACACGCTTGCTATCCCTTACCGAACCAATCATTTACAATAAGATACCATATTAACCAGTTTATTCTCTTTTAATCAAATCCTAATTTATGCCAAGATTTTTTGTTAACCAAACTTTAAACAGTGATGAAACCCTCCAATTGCCCGATACCGTGGTGCGCCATTTGCATGTATTGCGTTTGCGCCTTGAGGATGAGATGGTTTTATTCAATGGTGATGGTCATGATTACCATGCCAAATTGGTGGATATCCAAAAACGCAGTGCCACTGCCCATATCACGTCTAAAAACACCAACACCCATGAATCCCCTATGCACTTTACCTTGGTACAAGCCATTTCCAGTGGTGATCGCATGGACTTCACCTTGCAAAAAAGTGTGGAATTGGGTGTGCATGTCATCCAGCCTATTAGCTCTGAACGATCTATTGTGCGTTTGCAAGGCGATCGAGCACAAAAACGGGTAGAGCGTTGGCAAGAAATTGTGATTTCGGCCTGTGAGCAATGTGGTCGCTCTGTTATCCCTAAGGTTTTACCTATTTTGACCTTAAAAGCGTATTTAGGACAACTTGATATTCCCCAACAAGATACCCATGTTCATTTATTATTAAGCATTGCCAAAAATGAAGGTATTCACGCCATTGCACCACCTCAACGCATCACCTTAATGGCAGGACCAGAAGGTGGCTTGAGTGACCAAGAAGAAGCCCTCATTTTTGCTGCTGGGTTTGCTCCCTTAACGCTAGGCCCTCGTATTTTGCGCACAGAAACCGCGGCCATGACTGCCATGGCCGCTATGCAAACACTGTGGGGAGATTTTCACTAACACAGGATTCACATGTACCACACTGAACGTTTCAATGCCTATTCTCACTTAGTAGGCACAATACTGGCTATTTTTGGTACTGTATTATTGCTCATCCAAGCAGCACAAGGTGATTCCGTTTTACGCATGGTCAGCTTTGCCATTTATGGTGCATCATTAATTATTTTGTATGGTTTTTCAACGTTCTACCA
>JASLDB010000150.1 GCA_030151665.1 Neisseriaceae bacterium | reverse complement strand
GGTATTTCAGTGGTGATGTTGTTTATTGGTGGTTTGCCATTGGGCTGGTTTATGTCATTGGTTATGGCAGGTAGTGCTGCTTTGGGGTTGTTGGTGATTTTTTCTCCTTATCGCATTGCACGTTTTACTGGATTTTGGGATCCATGGGCAGATGCTTTGGGCAAAGGTTATCAATTAAGCCATGCCTTGATGGCAGCCGCTCGTGGTGAGTTTTTTGGTGTAGGCTTGGGGGCAAGTTTGGAAAAACGTTTTTATTTGCCCGAGTCGCATACTGACTTTATTTTTGCTGTGATATCAGAAGAATTTGGTTTGGTTGGTGGAATCATTTTAATTTTGGTGTATGTGTGGTTGCTGATTAGAGCATTTCAAATTGGTACACAAGCCAAAAAATTGGAATTATATTTCTCAGCTTATACAGCACAAGGCATTGGTTTGTGGGTAGGACTACAAAGCTTTTTACACATGGGGGTAAATTGGGGAATATTACCAACCAAAGGCCTAACTTTACCATTGGTGTCTTATGGCGGTTCTGCTGTGATTGTCATGTTAATGTGTATGGGCATATTGGTGCGAATAGATTATGAAAACCGACAAAAGATGCAAGGGTTTACAATATGACAAGTAAAACATTTTTGGTAATGGCTGGTGGTACTGGTGGTCATATCTTCCCAGCGTTGGCTGTGGCACGCGCTTTGCAATCGCTAGGGCACAAGATTGTGTGGTTGGGTTCTGAAGGTGCAATGGAAACACGTTTGGTACCACCGACAGGCATTCCATTGGAAGTCTTGGCGATTAAAGGCATACGTGGTAATGGCATTAAACGAAAATTAAGCTTGCCATTGACCTTGTTAAAAACCATACAAGCTGCCAAAAAAATAATTAAAAAGCATCAGATTGATGCAGTTATTGGTTTTGGTGGGTTCGTGACTTTTCCTGGTGGTATGGCAGCCAAATTATCTGGCGTGCCATTAATTATTCACGAGCAAAATGCTGTGGCAGGTTTATCCAATAAAGCTTTGGCAAAATTTGCCAATCGGGTATTGTACGCTTTTCCGGATGTTTTGCCTTATGCCAATGGTTTGGTGGGTAATCCTGTTCGTGAAGACATTGCTACCATGATCACACCACAAGAGCGTTTTACTTCACATGAAGGTGCGCTAAAATTATTGGTTGTGGGTGGTAGTTTGGGTGCCAAAGTATTTAATGATACCTTACCTCAGGCTTTGGCATTGATTCCAGAAGCATCACGTCCAGAAGTGGTGCATCAATCGGGTAGGGGTAAATTAGTACAACTAGAAGAAAATTATCAAAAAGCAGGGGTTAAAGCCCAGTGCATTGAGTTTGTGGAAGACATGGTGTCGGCGTATTCGGCTGCTGATTTTGTCTTATGCCGAGCAGGGGCGTTAACCGTTTCTGAATTGGCGGCAGCAGGTTTAGGCGGTATCTTGGTACCTTACCCAGCTGCTGTAGATGATCACCAAACCCTGAATGCCCAATATTTGGTTAAAGGGAATGCTGCCATTTGTTTGCAACAAGCTAATTTAACGGCAGAAAATTTGGCAAAAGCCATTTTAAATGTTAATCGAGACGTATGTTTGAATTGGGCCAACCAAGCCAGATCTTTGGCTTTGCCCGATTCAGCCAAAGAAGTCGCAGAAATTGTTTTGGCAACTTGTCGCTAGGTTGTCGCAGGATTAGATGATATGAAAAGTCGTGTAAAGCAAATCCACTTTGTGGGCATTGGTGGTTCAGGTATGTGTGGTATTGCAGAAGTGTTGCACAATTTGGGTTACCGTGTGACAGGTTCAGACCAAGCATTAAGTGCCAGTACAGCACATTTGAGCTCATTGGGTGTACAAGTATTTTTGGGTCACGCCCAAGAGCATATTCAAGGTGCGGATGTGGTGGTGACATCTACCGCAGTGAAAGCAGACAACCCTGAAGTGGTGGCTGCTGTGGCCAATAAAGTTCCTGTGATTCCTCGTGCACTCATGTTGGCTGAGTTAATGCGTTTTCGACAAGGTATTGCCATTGGTGGTACACATGGTAAAACCACAACAACCAGTTTAACAGCATCGGTTTTGGCTGCTGCTGACTTGGATCCGACTTTTGTTATTGGTGGTCGATTAACTGCTGCAGGTGCCAATGCCAAATTGGGTTCAGGTGAATTCATTGTGGCTGAAGCCGATGAATCGGATGCATCTTTCTTGTATTTGTCACCACTGTTTACTGTGATTACCAATATTGATACGGATCACATGGAAACTTATGATCATAGTGTCGAAAAATTGCATCAAGCATTTATTGATTTTGTGCATCGTATGCCATTTTATGGCAAGGCATTTTTGTGTATTGATAGTGATCATGTTCGTGATATTGTGCCACATATCAATAAACCTTATGCCACTTATGGTTTGACAGCGGACGCAGATATTTATGCCAGCAACCTTGTCACAGTGGGTGCACAAATGAAATTTACTGTGCACGTTAAGAACCATGATATTGAACCTTTTGAAGTCACTTTGAATATTCCAGGTCGACACAATGTCTTGAATGCTTTGGCAACAATTGGTGTGGCGTTGGAGTGTGGGGTGAGCGTGGACGCGATTGCTCGTGGTCTAGCAGAGTTTGCTGGTGTGGGTCGTCGATTCCAAAGCTATGGTGAAATCACCTTGCCAACGGGGGGCAAAGTGACAGTGGTGGATGACTACGGTCACCATCCTGTTGAAATGGCAGCTACTTTGGCTGCAACCCGTGGTGCTTACCCTGATAAGCGCCTTGTTTTGGCATTTCAACCACATCGCTATACACGAACCCGTGACTTGTTTGAGGATTTTGTGGCGGTATTAAATGGCGTAGATGCTTTGTTATTGACCGAAGTGTATGCTGCAGGAGAACAAGCGATTGTGGCTGCAGACAGTAAAGCTTTGGCCAGAGCGGTGCGTGTTTTTGGCAAGATTGAGCCGATGTATGTAGAAGACGTAAATCAATTGCCAGACACCTTATTACAAGTATTAGAAGATAACGACGTGTTATTGACCATGGGAGCAGGTAGTATCAGTAAAGTGCCTGCAACTTTGGTGCAATTGTGCAAAAGCGAATAAGGAAAATAGAAATGCAAGACTTTGGAAAAGTAGCGGTGTTATTGGGCGGTATTTCAACTGAGCGTGAAGTGTCATTAATCAGTGGACAAGCCGTGTTAGAAGCGTTGCGAGCAGAAGGTGTGGATGCACACCCGTTCGATCCCAAAGAACAATCTATTTTTGACTTAAAAAAGCTGGGTTTTAATCGAGTATTCAATATTTTGCATGGTAGCTTTGGTGAAGATGGGCAAGTACAATCTATTTTGAATCATTTGCAAATTCCTTATACTGGGTGTGGAGTGATGTCTTCTGCCATTGGCATGGACAAATACCGTACCAAATTAATTTGGAAAGCAGTGGGATTACCTGTACCAGATTATGCCATTTTAGAAGAAGATACAGACTTTGATGCAGTGGAAAAACAATTGGGATTGCCCATGTTTGTGAAGCCAGCAGAAGAGGGTAGCAGTGTAGGGGTGACCAAAGTCAAAGAGTCTGGTCGCTTAAAAGAGGTTTACCACGAATTAAAGCAGTACAAAGGCGCTATTTTGGCTGAAAAAATGATTGGTGGTGGTGAATTTACGTGTGGTATTTTAGGTGAGACAGCCTTGCCCAGTATTCACATTATTCCAGCAACCGAATTTTATGATTATGAAGCCAAATATTTTCGTGATGA